>CAZOOO010000016.1:0-26379 GCA_964581435.1 uncultured Hyphomicrobiales bacterium
AGGCTTTTGACGGTCGGGAACCGTGCCGCCTTGATCCGGCGCTCCACCATGCGTCAGCCTAGCGGCGTGATCGCTCTTGCCACCAAGCGTCCGTCTGAGCAGCCCATTCACGAAGTGCTCCTTCAGGGCGGCAGCTTCGAACAGAGAAGTGGCGCTTTCGATTTCGGAGGCCCGGTGACGGAAGACAAGACTCTGCTCTATCGCTTCACCGGCCTGGTGCGCGAGGGCGGCAACGGCATCGACTTCTCAAACGACAAGCGCGCGTTTCTCTCCGGCGCGCTGACCTGGCGTCCGACCGCGGAGACGGAAGTCACAGCTTACAGCCTGCATCAGAGAACCCAGGCCAAACGAAACTATGGTCTTCCCGCGCAGGGCACTGTATTGCCGAACCCGAACGGACGAATTCCGCTCTCGCGCTTCATCGGCGAGCCCGCCTTCGATCGCACCGAAACGGAATTGTCCGTCGTTGGGTATAACCTCCAACACCGTGCCACCGATAGTCTCACCCTCAGGCAGAACCTTCAGTACGGACATCAAGTCTGGGACTATCGTGACATCTGGGCGAATTCGCTGGCGGCCGATCTGCGCACGCTGAACCGCGGGGCGGGTCAGCAGCGCCTTACGACAGATACGTTTGCGGTCGACAATCAAGCCGAGTTGAAAGCAGTCACCGGTCCCCTGCAGCATACCGTGCTGTTCGGCGTGGACTATCGATGGGGTCGGTCCGCTTCTCCAGGTAGTTCATGGACAGTTGGTCCGATCGATGTTTTTGCGCCGGTCTATGGTTCGCCCGTTGTTGGGGCGAATGACCTATGGGGATCACTGCAAACTCAGAATTTCGCCGGCGTCTACCTTCAGGATCAGATCAAGCTCGATCGCTGGATACTGACTCTCGGCGGGCGCCACGACTGGGCGGATACCAGGACTGTCGCCATCGTTAACGGTGCGATCACCAATGAGAACGCTAGCGCCTTCACCAAACGGGCCGGACTTGGCTACGAGTTCGACAGCGGCGTGGTCCCCTACGTCAGCTACGCCGAGTCCTTTACACCCCTTTCCGGAACGGCCTTTGACGGATCGCCGCGCAAGCCGGAGACAGGCGTGCAATATGAGGCGGGCGTCAAGTACCAGCCCAAGGATATGAATTTGCGGATTACCGCTGCGGTTTACGACCTGCGGCGTCAGAATGTCACGACGGTGGATCCGGCGCATCCTGGGTTTTCAATCCAAACCGGTGAGGTCACATCGCGCGGCTTCGAGTTCGAGGCGGTCGCCAGCCTGACCAGCAATCTCAACCTGACCGCTGCGTATGCCTATAATGACGCACGGGTGACCCAGAGCAACGATGGCACCGTCGGCAAACGGCCGGTTATGACGCCACCACATATCGCATCGCTGTGGGCTGACTACACCATCCGCGAGGGCGCGTTGAACGGACTCGGGTTCGGCGGCGGCGTACGCTATGTCTCGGCCAGCGCGGGAGACATTTTGAACACGTTTGAGGCGCCCGCCTATACGGTGGTGGACGCGATGGTTCGCTACGACGTCGACAACTGGCGCTTCTCCGTCAACGTCAGCAACCTGTTCGACAATCAGTATGTCGTGGGGTGCGCCAGCCGCGTTGCGTGCTACGCTGGGCGATTTCGCACTGTAATCGGCAGGGTGAGCTATCGCTGGTAGCTGATGCCGTTTGCGAGGACGTACCGGAAGGCCACCCGCAACGTTCGCAAGCCGCTAGAAACGTGATGTTGAAGAGAAAAATTCCCTAGGAGGTGACTTCAGCGAGAAAGTGGTCGCAGCGGCCTCAACGAGTTTGCGAGCCGTACCTCAAGGAGATGAAAAATGGACCTAGCTCCCTTCGCTACATCGTTACTGCCGCTCGCGATGGTAACTCCCGTGCGGTCACGAACGAGGTCAATGTCAGGCATCCGATCGCCAGCAAGCGTATCAAGGTCATCGAGCACGAACTCGGAGTGCGCTTCAGTCGTGCGGGGACGTTCGGGCGTGTTGTCATCGGGCCTTGTAAGCCGTTGTCGAATAGCAAGCCTGTCATGATCTGCTTCGATGTCGATAACGTCTTCGATCAAAGCGATTGGAAGGCCGTGCTTTCGTTCGACTTTCTGTACAGGTGCGATCCGCACACATTTTTCCGCTCGACAACGTTCGAGTTCTAGTGTGGATGGGTGGACAAAAATTGCAGTCATCGCAGAAGACCGTATCAAAGAAGAAGAATCGCTCCGCGCTCTGGCTCGCGTTGCATGGCTGGTTTGCGCTACCGATATGGGCGCTGCTTTTCTTCGTCTGTCTGACGGGAAGCATCGCGACAGTAAGCGAGGAAATCGTCTGGCTGGTTGAGCCCGCGGCGCGGTCCAACCCCCCCTCCGGTGGTACGGAAAAGCTGAGCTATGAAGCACTACTGAACAAAGTGCTGGAGCAGCGGCCGGGCGCGGTGGTGCGAAGCATCGCAATCCCTGTGAAGGGTATCCACGCGCCCTTCGTCGGCGTCGGGCTGCCGGGCGGACGCAACGTCACCTATTACGTCAACGCCTATACCGGTACGATACAGGGCGAGAAGGGCGCGTTCGACCTACGCCAGTACCTGCGCGCCATGCACGGCTGGCTTCTGTTGCCGTGGGTACCCGGCGCCTGGTTGTTCGGCTGGCATCTCGTGTCAGCATTGTCGATCCCAATGCTGGGCTCGCTCATCACCGGCCTTGTCGTCTACAAGAAGTTTTGGCGTGCCTATCTGCATTGGCCACGGCTACGCGTACATAAGGGCGCGCGTACGTTCTGGGGCGATCTCCACCGGCTCGCAGGCCTGTGGTCAATTCCGTTCATCCTGATCATGAGCGTGACCGCCGGCTGGTTCCTGATTCAGGGCATCATGGCGGAGATCGGAGTCACTGTCTCGACCGCCGGCGTGCCGCCGGTGGTGGCGCGCGACGAGGTGAGGACGGGGCCTGATCGCACGACAGCCCAGACCGTTTCCGTTGACGAAGCGATCGCTGTTACCCGTTCGCGCTTTCCCGATCTGGCGCCGGCCTTGGTTATCGTTCCGACCGGCGCCTATCAGCATTTTCGCATTTTCGGCCGCAGCGCCTATCCCCTTGTGTTCGAGATCGCGAGCGTCAATCCATACACCGGCGAACTCGCATCCGTGCGCGGGATCGGCGATCGCACAGGGATCGAACTTGTGACAGAAAGCATGCGGCCGCTGCACACCGGCGACTTCGCCGGCCTGTGGTTGAAGCTTGCTTATTTCGTGTTTGGACTGCTGCTCACGATGATGGTGCTGTCCGGCATGTTGATCTGGACCAAGCGCACCGCGCTGGCCACCGCAAAACTATTGTCGAGAAGAAGGAAGGCGCCTCCAGCTCGCCTACCTGTCGGGGAGGCCGCTGAATGAGTACGACCGGTCTTGTAAACGATGCGCTCGAAAGACGACTGCGAGGCTGGTGGCGCCGCTGGCGCTTCCACCTCACTGCGTTAGTAGTGATCCTGCCCTTCGTCTATACGCCGCACTACATCCGCAACACAGCACTTCGCAGCGGCGATAACGCGGGCTTGCACAATTATGGGCCAATCTCGGTCGGTCCTTGGCCGGTCATGCTCTATGACGTGCCGTTTGGGCATCCGGAGCCGCAAGGTCCGGCGGGACACGCCAAATCTGTCATCGTCGCGCCCTGCACGGATTGCGTGAAGCATATTCGCGCGCTCTTCCTGCGCATCGGCAAGCCGCGCTCGGCGCGCGCCTATGGCGCGATCGCGAGCGGTAGTCCGTATCGCGGTTCTTCGTTCCTGCTGATCCCTCCACGCGCGACACCGGACGACGAACTCTGGATCACCGCCGAGGGGTGGGACGGGTCGGTGCATCAAGCGTCTGTGCCACTGGCGGTAGCGTTGCCCTCGATCGTCGCGTGGCTGAAGAACAGAGGAGGCTAGCATGAAATCAATGACGGCATTTCTGGCTGCACTCGCGGCAGTGCTTTGCATGACGTCGTCTGCATTTGCCCATTATCCGTTCTGCGTCTGTGCCAAGGAAGGCGACAAGATCGTCTGTAAGGGCGGCTTTTCGGACGGTACCAGCGCCGAGGGCGTCAAGCTCGACGTGATCGCCTATGATGAGAAGGTGCTGGCTGCCAACAAGTTCGGCCCGGATTCGGTCGTGCGGTTCGAGCGGCCGAGCGGCGAGTTCTTCGTGCTTTTCGACGCCGGTCCTGGCCATGTGGTCGAGGTCGACTGGCGCGACATCGATGGCCTGGCTCATTGACGCAGGCAGCCACGACCATCGTCGTTCGTCCGGCGGGCGCGGAGCGTGAGACGCTGTTCGTCGCGTTGCTGTGCGTTGCAATCCTGCTGGCGGCGAGCGCCGTCGTCGCGTTACGCGCTACGTCTTCACAGACGACTGCTGTCGCGCCTTGGCAGATCGATGCGCGCGGCGCACTGACTGCGGCGGAACAGGGCATCAACGCAGATCTGCGCGTAGCAGCCGACGACATTCACGCATCGTTAGTGGGTGGCAAGATCCCGACGTCAGAGGAACTGGCGGGCGAAGCCTTGCCGCCGTTTGCGGTGGATGCGACGACAAAGACGCGCGGCGGGCATGTGTGGAGCATTGTGCCGGCCCGTGATGAATTCGTCGCCTGGCTCGGGCGTTCGTCTTCGCTCCAAGTCGCAGGCTCATTCCTGCTCCGGGTCGCTACTCACAAGGCCGCGGATCATGATGACGCACATGCTCATGCAGCCCACACCTCTCCGACGATCTGGCTGAACCGATCCGCCACTGCGGTGGTGGATCGGTTGTCGAACGAGGCGCTGATCGCAGCCGGCTGGAAGGAAATCGTCAGCCGCTACGACGCCTCCGTGACGCGAGAGGGTATGCGATGACCGCCATGATCTCGCGCCGCACGCTGATCGCAGGTTCTGCCGCGCTGGTACTGCCGCTTTCGTCTGCCGGTCCCTGCCTGGCGCTGGACAAGAAGCTGCGCATTGGCGTCACGCTGCACCCTTACTATTCCTGGGTCGTCAACATCGTCGGCGACAGGGCGGAGACCGTTCCGCTGATCTCGGTCGGATTCAACCCGCACGCTTACGAGCCACGGGCGGAGGACATCCGCCGCGTCGGTTCGCTTGACGTCGTCGTGCTGAACGGGATCGGCCACGACGACTTTGCCGAGCGCATGATTGCAGCGTCGGAGAAACCCGCGATGCCGGTGATCGAGGCCAATCGCGATGTGCCGCTGCTCGCCTCCGTCGGCGGCGTGTCGAGTCGCATGGGCAATAGCCGCATGGTGTCCGGTCAGATCGTCAACAGCCACACATTCCTGTCTATTACCGGCGCGATCCAGCAGGTGCAGACCATCGCCCGTGAACTGGGCAGGATCGATCCAGAGAATGCGACCGTGTACGTAAAGAATGCACGAGCCTATGCGCAGCGTCTCCGGAAGATGCGGGCGGCCGCGCTCTCCGACCTGACGGAGATGCCAGGAGCAAGCTTCCGTGTGGCCACCATTCATGGCGCTTACGATTATCTGCTGCGCGAGTTCGGGCTGGAGGTGACGGCAGTGGTGGAGCCGGCGCACGGCATCGAACCGAGTCCCTCGCAACTTGCAAAGACCATCGACGCCATCCGGGCGCTCGACGTGAAGGTAATCTTCTCGGAACTGAACTTTCCCTCAAGCTATGTCGAGACCATCGAGCGGGAAACCGGGATCAGGCTCTATCCGCTGTCGCACATCATCTATGGCGAATACACAGCGGAAAAGTTCGAGGTCGAGATGGCCGAGAATTTTGCGACCGTGGTGCGGGCAATCAAGGAACAACGCGCCGGAGGAAGTGGCGGAGCAGGAGCGGTCCGATGAACCTGCCCGTCCGCTCGCACTACGTCGCGACATCCCGACCGGTTGCCCCTTGCGGTCCTTCGATTTCATTCGACCGCCTTTCGCTGACGCTCGGCCGTACTGTGATTCTGAAGGACATCGACCTTTGCATCGCAGCCGGCAGCGTGCATGCGCTGGTCGGCCCCAACGGCGGCGGCAAGTCGTCCCTTGTCCGCGGCGTGTTTGGTCAAGCGCCCCATACCGGCACGATCCGGATCGACTGGCCGGGAGAGCCGGGTGTCATCGGCTATGTGCCGCAGGCGCTGGAGTTTGACCGCGGCCTGCCGATGACGGTGATGGATTTTCTCGCCGCCGTCGCCTCGAACCATCCGGCTTTCCTCTCCCCGAAGGCTGTTGTGAAAGAGATGATCCTTGCCGCACTCGCGCGCGTCGGCATGGCGGATAAGGCTTGCCGCCGCATGGGTGCGCTGTCGGGTGGCGAGCGTCAGCGCGTTCTGATCGCGCAGGGGCTTATGCCCGAGCCCCACCTCCTGGTGCTTGACGAGCCGATGGCCGCCCTGGACGAGGCGGGGGCGAGCATGTTCGCAGGGTTGATCGAGAAACTGAAAGTGTCCGGCGTCACCATCGTATGGGTCGAACATGATCTTGACGCGGTGCGGCGGTTCGCCGACCGCGTCACCGGACTCAACCGCACCGTGCTGTTCGACGGACCGCCGCGGGCCGAGCTGACGCCCGAGCGCGTCATGGCGTTGTTCTCGCACCGGGCGGGAGGTGCATCATGACGGAATGGTTCGAAGCGTTCCGTCAGTGGGTGCAGGCGCAAGCCGCCGCCGGCGTCCTGCCGCCGTCGCTCGCCTATGGCTTCGCCGTCAATGCGCTGCTGGCCGGACTGATCATCGGCCCGGTGCTTGGCGGCCTCGGCACGCTGGTCGTGGTCAAGCGTCATGCTTTCTTCTCGGAAGCCGTGGGTCATGCCGCGCTGACCGGCGTCGCCGTCGGAATCCTGCTCGGCGAACCCTACACCGGCCCCTACGGATCGCTGTTCGGCTACTGCCTGATCTTCGGCATCGCGCTCAACTATCTGCGCAACCGCACCGGACTGTCGGCCGACACGCTGATCGGCGTGTTCCTCTCGATGTCGCTGGCGCTCGGCGCCGCCATCCTCCTCGTGCTCGCCGGCCGCATCAACATCCATATCCTTGAAAACGTGCTGTTCGGCTCGATCCTGACGGTCTCCGGCGCAGACATCGCGATCTTGGCCGTGGTCGGAATCTTCGTCGTTGTGCTGACGACCCTGTTCTTCAATCGCTTCATGCTGGCGAGCTTCAATCCGGCTCTGGCCTCGGTGCGCGGCGTGCCGGTCAAGGCGCTCGACTACCTGTTCGTCATGCTGGTGACGGTCGTCACCGTCGCCAGCGTCAAGATCATCGGCGCCATCCTGGTCGGTGCGCTGCTGGTGATCCCGGCCGCCGCGGCGCGGACCGTTGCAACCTCGCTCAAGGGGTTCGTCATGCTCTCCGTCGTGTTCGCGCTGATTGCCACGGTCGCCGGCATCATGATTCCGATGGAGCTTGATCTTCCGGTGCCGTCGGGTGCTGCGATCATCCTCTGCGCAGGCACGCTCTTCCTTGTTTGTGCGGCGGTTCGCGCGGTTGTCCCGACGCTCAGGGGGCAGACCGCATGAGGATCAGCTCGATCACACGACGCAGATGGCTTGTGGGCGCGATGACAGCCTCTGTCGTTCTGCCCGCTGCTCGTGCTTCTGCGCAGCAGACGAACGGGCCGGCTGGGAAGTCGTCTTGTCGGCTGCTGACCGCCCATCCGGCAGCATTCTCGCTTGCCTCCGTACTCACCAAGGGCAGCGGGATCACCGTTCAGGCGGTGCAGCCCGCCAGACTGCCCGCGACCCGGCTGACATCGTATCTCGGCGGGCGCGGCAAGACTGCGCTGGCCGATGCGGCACGAAACGCGGACGCGGTCGTGACCTTCCGCTCCTTCTGGCCGGACGATCCGCTCTATCCGCATGCACGCCGCACCAACATCCGGATCGTGGAGCTCGACGCCGGAAGGCCGCTCGACGGCATGTTGCCGGGCATTGCCATCGCCGAGCCTCGCGATGACAGCGCGGTCTACAAGGCGCTCGATCTCCAACCGATGCCGCCGACCGGAGAAGGTTCTGCACCGTGGCTGTCGCCGACGAGCCTTGGTCGCATGGCCGATATATTGGCCGCCGACTTCGCTCGGCTCGATCCGTCATCCGGCGCGATCGTCGCGGCCAACCTCGCGTCCTTCAAGCAACACCTATTGGCGCTGAAGGCCAAGACTGACGTGGCGCTTGGCAATGCAGACGATTTGACCGCGATCGCGCTGTCGCCGCATTTCGCCTATCTCGCCGCCGATCTCGGCATCGACCTGCGCGCCTCGATCACCGCCGCGCCGGGTGAATGGACGGCGGAGCGATCCGGGAAGCTGGTCGCCTGGCTCAGGGACAACGCCGTTACGGCGGTCCTTCTCGACGCCCCGCCGACCGAGACCCTCGCGGAGGCGATCAAGGCGGCGGGCGCACGCTCCGCCGTCCTTGCATCTATTCAAGGTGAGGTCGGAGACCCGACCTCCATCATTGAGACCAACCTTCGGACTCTCACCGATCTCTTCGGGAGAAGCCGATGATGGATGCGACAACACGGTCTCAAGCGAACTGACATCAACAGTAAGAAGTGTGAAACACAATGTTTGACTCAACACGCCAGCGACCCACCCGCAAAATCCTCAGTCTCGTGCTCGCATCGCTGGTTGTGCTGGCGAACATATCCGGGCCGGTGAATGCCCAGGACCAGCAACGCCAACCTGCCGAAGCGACGGCGCAGCAACCGGCTGCATCGTCCCCGCCGGCCGGAGCGATGCCGCCCGCTTCGGATGCGGTAACAACCGCGCCCGCTGCTGCGCAGGATGCTGCAACACCGAATACCGCGGCCGCACCGGAAGGCATCCCGACATTACCTGCCTCTGATGCTGTCCCAAACGCGGCTGCGACGAATGCTGCGTCCTCTTCCGCGGCCGCGCCGAGCGCATCGACCTCGACGCTTCCGCACGACCTGTCGCCGTGGGGCATGTTCATGCAGGCCGACATCGTCGTGAAGGCCGTGATGATCGGACTGGCATTTGCGTCGCTGGTGACGTGGACGGTCTGGTTCGCCAAGGGCGTTGAGCTTGCAGCCGCCCGGCGGCGGGCGCGCAGTTGTGTCCGCAAGCTCACCCGTGCCGATAACCTGGAAGCAGCACGGGCAGAGATCGACACCGGCTGGACCGCCAAAGGCACCGTCGCCGACCTGATGGGAGCAGCCGGGCGCGAGGTACGACGCTCCAGTGATCTGTCCTCGGAGGGCATCAAGGAGCGGCTCGCGATCGCGCTTTCACGGATCGAAGCGAAAGCCGGCCGCAACATCGCCCGCGGCACCGGGCTTCTGGCAACCATCGGCGCAACCGCGCCGTTCGTCGGCCTGTTCGGCACGGTGTGGGGAATCATGAACTCCTTCATCGACATCAGCCAAAGCAAGACGACGAACCTCGCCGTCGTGGCTCCTGGCATCGCCGAGGCATTGCTTGCAACCGCGCTTGGACTAGTGGCCGCCATTCCGGCCGTCATCATCTACAACGTATTTGCGCGTGCGCTTGCCAGCTATCGTGCGCTTCTGTCGGACGCCTCCGGTGAGATCATCCAGCATATCTCACGCGATCTGGAGCGACAGGAACGTGGCGGCGCGTCCCGATCGTCAATGCTGTCGCTGGCGCATGATCGTGCGGCCGCGGAGTGATGTGCGATGGCTATATCACTCAAAGACCCGCAAGACGGTGGAATCGATGAACTGAGCGAGATCAACGTCACACCATTCATCGACGTGATGCTGGTCCTGCTGATCATCTTCATGGTGGCTGCACCATTGTCGACCGTGGACGTCGCGGTTGACCTGCCGGTGTCGAACGCCCAGCCGCAGCCACGCCCGGACAAGCCGGTGTTTCTCACCGTGAAGCAGGATCTGACGCTGGCGCTCGGCAATGATGATGTGCCGCGCACAGCGCTCCAGGCGACGCTCGATCAGCAGACCAACAATGATCGCGAGCAGCGGGTGTTTCTGCGCGCCGACGGCGTCGTCGCCTATCGCGAGTTGATGAACGTGATGAACCTGCTGCGGCAGGCTGGCTACCTCAAGATCGCACTGGTCGGGATTGAGGACACCGGGCAGGCGCAAACGGGTGCCGGTCCTGCCGCAGCGCCGGTAGCGGCGACGCAGCCATGATCATCGACTGGCGCGACCCTGACGGCCGGACCGGCAGCGAATTCACTGCGGCCTCAGTGCTGCGCTGGACCGTGGCCGGTCTCGCTGTGATCGGACTGCACGCCGGCGGGGTCTGGCTGGCGCTGAACTGGCCCCAGCCGGCGGAAGCCATGGGCGATCCCCCGGCGGCGATCATGATGGAACTGGCGCCGCTCGCCGTCGCGCCGGAAGTGCCGCAGCAGGACGTCGCGCCCGGACCGGAGATGGTGGAGGCCGAGGAGCAGCCCGAGCCCGAACCGGAGAAGCCGGTCGAGGAAGAGGTGAAGCCCGAGCCAGAACCACCTCCGGAGCCGCCCAAGGAGACCGAGATCAAGCCGCCGGAGACGCCAAAGGTGGAGAAGGCGGAAGTCGTACTGCCGCCGAAGATCGAGCCGCCGAAAAAGAAGCCAAAGCCGAAGAAGAAAAAGCAGAAGGCCGCGCCACGCACCACCGCGCCGCCGAGTTCGCAGGCGATGCGGGGAGATCGCGCCGCAGCCCCGACTGAGGGCGTATCGTCGTCGATGTCGCCGGCGACCTGGCGTGGTGCGCTGATGGCGCACCTCAACCGCCACAAGCGTTTTCCGTCGGGCGCGGCCGGCACGGGCGTTGCGACGGTTGCGTTCACCATCGATCGCTCGGGTCGTGTGCTTTCCTCGCGCCTCGTTCGGTCGTCTGGAGACGCCGCGCTCGACGCCGAGGCAGCGTCGCTGCCCCGCCGCGCCAGCCCCGTTCCCGCGCCCCCGCCCAACGTTGGTGGAGGCTCGATCACACTTGCCGTTCCGATCAGGTTCACACGATGATGCCCGCCAGTCTCTTGCGCCTTCGCCTGTTGCTTTGCGCCGCCGCCGTCACGGTCGGGGCAGCGACCGCTGCCATAGCGCAGCAACACCTTCCATCCGCGCCGCGTCCAGCGCCTTCCGTCCGGGCACAAGCGCCATCGGCGCAACAGCCGGCCGCACCAGCCGCAACGCTGCCAAACGGGGCTGCCTCGATCAACGAAACCTATGGCGAGTGGACGGTCGACTGCCGGATTGTCGATCGGCAGAAGCAGTGTGTGCTGTCTCAGGTCCAGCGCAATAAAGAGAGCGGGCAGCGCGTGTTCGGGATCGAGTTGCGTCCGCCGCGCGACGGCAAAACTGAAGGCGTTGTGCTGATGCCGTTCGGCTTGAACCTCGATGCCGGCGCTATCCTTAAACTCGACGACAAAGACCTCGGCAAGGGACTGCGGTTCTCGACCTGCCTCCCGCAAGGCTGTCTGCTGCCGGTCAGCTTCCCGACGGTTGCCACCGACTCCATGCGCAAGGGAACAAAGCTGGTCGTCGCCTCGCTCAATCTCTCCAGCAATGAGGCCGTGACCTTCAACGTCCCGCTCGAAGGATTCGGTGCCGCGCTCACCCGGACAACAGAACTGGCGAAGTAGCGACTCCAAAGACTGGTTTAACGCTCATGTGAGGACACGCCCATGCTAACACTGGTCAAGGATATATCGGATCACCAACATCTCGCGCCACTCAAACGTCGGTCGGAGCCGAAACCGCGCCGGAACGACTACAATCGGCGACGCTTCCTCGGGTGGCTGCGCGATGAAGTGACGATCCTGCGCGAAGTTGGTCTGGATTACAGCCAGATTGCCGATGCACTGAACATTGAAGAGTATGACGTTCGCGCGTTCTGCTCAAAGCCGAGGGTAAAAATCCTGCGCCGCAATCTTCCCCGTCGAGCCATCGAGGCGCTCCTTCGTGGCCGCCACGCTTCTGTCGGCGGCCGTACCGTCGCCAAACGTGGTCAACATCTTGTCGAGATCGCTTCCGCCTACACCTGGGAAGAATTGCTGTCCGAGCCCGGCATCGGCACGGTCGCCGCGTCGGAAATCAAATTCTGGCTTGAGGAGCGAGGAGCCTCGCTTCGATCATCGGAATAGAGGACGTGAGGCGATGTGCGTGGAGGTGCCTCACCTGCGCTATGTGGTCGCCGCCGCGGATCATCGCAGCTTCAGACGAGCCGCGGCCGCGCTCAATATCACGCAGCCGACGTTGAGCAAGCGCATTCGTGAACTTGAAGGCCGGCTTGGCGTCCTGTTGTTTGAGCGCTCGACAGGCGGCGCACGCCTGACCGCCATCGGCCGAGATTTTGTCGCGACAGCGCGACGTATCCTTTCCGACCTCTCGTTTATTGAGAACCAGGCCAGAGCCGGCAAGAAAGGCGACGCCGGCCGGCTCGATATCGGCCACTACACCTCACTCTCGAACGGGCCTCTGCAAGAATCCATCGTCGCCTTTGCCACGATGCACCCGATGGTCGATTTTAATCTCAACGGATATTCCCGCACGGATCTCTTGACGATGCTTGATCGGGGCTCGATCGACATCGCCATCATGCTTGGTGAAGCCACCCGCCGGGATTTCGATCACATGAGCCTGTGGTCCGACCGCATTATGGTCGCTTTCCCCAAGGGTCATGCGCTGGCGGATCGAGACTTCGTCTACTGGACTCAGCTCAAGAACGAACGTTTTTTGATGAGCCTCCGTGACCCCGGTCCCGAGCTTGAAGATATCCTTCTCAGCAAGCTGGCCGCACCCGGCGATCGACCGCGGATCAAGCCGATGAACGAGAACCGGGAGGAAGTCCTGAGCATGGTCGGCGTCGGCCGCGGCATCGGTCTGGTGTGTGAGTCCGCGATAGGCAACGCGATCAGGGGCACGGTCTTTCGCGAGGTGCGCGATGGCAACGGACCCACCCGCGTCGGCCTCGTGGCCTATTGGCGGCACAACAACGACAATCCCGCACTGAAACAGTTTCGGAACCTGTTGCAGACAAATCCGGGGATTCCCTCCAATCCGGCCCTCGTGAACTAAGCGACAATCGCATCCCGCCTGTATTTTTTCGCTCCGCTACGATGAACCTCTGACTCTTGTTGCGCGGCCGCGTTTCCTGCCTTTTCTATTCATCCCCGATGTCCGGCCCGAATCGACAGGCCGACGCAGCGCCGGGGGCAACATGGGGATCACGACTCCCAAGGCAGAAGCGGTCACGCGCGGTGCCCGCATGCTGCGCACGGCGCTCGGGCCGGACATCGCCAAATTCCTCGAAGACCCCGGCATCGTCGAGGTGATGCTCAACCCGGACGGCCGGCTCTGGATCGATCGCCTGTCCGAAGGCTTGTCCGATACAGGTGCGATTCTCGCGCCTGCGGATGGCGAGCGCATCATCCGTCTTGTCGCGCATCACGTCGGTGCTGAAGTTCATCTCGGCGCGCCGCGTGTCTCAGCCGAGTTGCCCGGAACGGGAGAGAGATTCGAGGGATTGCTTCCTCCGGTCGTGTCCGCAGCGGCGTTCTCGATCCGGAAACCTGCAATCGCCGTGTTCACGCTCGATGATTATGCGACGGCCGGCATCATGACGCCAGCCCAGGCGACACTCCTGCGCAAGGCCGTTGCCGAGCGCCGCAACATCCTGGTCGCCGGCGGCACATCGACCGGCAAGACCACGCTCACCAACGCGCTGCTTGCCGAGGTTGCCGAAACCGCTGATCGCGTGGTGCTGATCGAGGATACCCGCGAACTGCAATGCAAGGCGCGCAACCTGGTGGCGCTGCGCACCAAGGACGGTGTCGCCACGCTGTCCGACCTGGTGCGTTCCTCGCTGCGCCTGCGTCCTGACCGTATTCCGATCGGCGAGGTCCGTGGCGCTGAGGCCCTCGATCTCCTCAAAGCGTGGGGCACCGGACATCCGGGGGGCATCGGCACCATCCACGCCGGCACCGCGCTCGGTGCGCTGCGGCGGCTTGAGCAGCTTATTCAGGAAGCGGTCATCACCGTGCCGCGCGCGCTGATCGCCGAGACGATCGACATCGTCGCGGTGCTTGCCGGCCGCGGCGCACAGCGTCGGCTCGCCGAGCTTGCCATGGTCGCCGGCCTTGATCCCGCAACCGGCGATTATCGCGTTCTGCCGTCCGAGATGGACGGCGACCTCACGCCCACAGGAGATCGGTCATGATCGCATTGACGCGCGTGCTGTGCTCACAGGTGAAACGGCTTTCCGCGGCCACGATGCTCAGCGTCGTAGTGATATGGCCCGCTTATGCCGCGGGCTCATCGATGCCATGGGAAGCACCACTGCAAAAAATCCTCGAATCCATCGAGGGTCCGGTCGCCAAGATCATTGCGGTGATCATCATCATCGTCACCGGGCTCACCCTGGCCTTCGGCGATACGTCGGGCGGGTTTCGCCGGCTGATCCAGATCGTGTTCGGTCTGTCGATCGCCTTCGCCGCGTCGAGTTTCTTCCTGTCTTTCTTTTCGTTCGGCGGCGGGGCGCTCCTGTGATGCAGACGGATGAACCCATCGCCGGCTTTTATGCGCCGGTCCATCGCGCATTGACAGACCCCATTCTGCTCGGCGGCGCGCCACGCGCGGTCGCCATCGCCAACGGCACGCTCGCGGCTGCGGTCAGCCTCGGCTTGCGGCTGTGGCTGATCGGCATCGTGCTCTGGATTGCCGGTCATTTTGCTGCGGTATGGGCGACCAAGCGCGACACCCAGTTTGTCGACGTGGTGCGCCGCCATCTCCGCTATCCCGCATACTTCCGGGCGTGAGGTCTGCTCATGATGAACCTCGCGGAATATCGCAATCGCACGGCGCACCTCGCTGACTATCTTCCATGGGCCGCGCTGGTCGCCGGAGGCGTCGTCCTCAACAAGGATGGATCACTCCAGCGCACCGCGTGCTTCCGTGGTCCTGACCTCGACAGCGCGACGCCGGCGGAGTTGATCGGCGCCACTGCGCGGCTCAACAGCGCGCTGCGCAGGCTTGGTTCTGGTTGGGCGGTTTTCGTGGAAGCGCAGCGCAGCCCGGCGACCGCCTATCCGGACAGCGTCTTTCCCGATCCCGCATCCGCTTTGATCGATCTTGAACGTCGCGAGCAATTCAAAGCCGCCGGCGTCCATTTCGAGAGCCGCTATTACCTGACCTTTGTCTGGATGCCGCCCGCGGAGGATGCCTCCCGCGCCGAAAGCTGGCTCTACGAGGGGCGGGACAATTCGGGCGTCGATGCGCACGAACTGCTTCACGGCTTCATCGACCGCACCGACCGCGTCCTGCAACTGTTCGAGGGCTTCGTACCGGAGGTTGATTGGCTCGATGATTCCGAGACGCTGACCTATCTGCATTCCACCATCTCGACCAAGCGCCAGCGCGTTGGCGTCCCTGAGACGCCGATGCATCTCGACGCGCTGCTGACCGACCAACCGCTGGTCGGCGGTCTGGAGCCCCGGTTGGGCAATGCGCATCTGCGCACGCTCACGATCATCGGATTTCCGATGATGACGCATCCGGGAATCCTCGATGAGTTGAACCGGCTTGCTTTCTCCTATCGATGGTCGACCCGCGCGATCCTGCTCGACAAGACGCAGGCCGTGAAACTTCTCACCAAAATCCGCCGGCAGTGGTTTGCCAAGCGCAAGGGCATCGCGGCGATCCTCAAGGAGGTGATGACCAACGAGGCGTCGGTGCTGGTCGACAGTGACGCCGCCAACAAGGCGGCTGACGCCGACGTCGCGTTGCAGGAGTTGGGAGCCGACGATGTCGGCCAGGCCTATGTCACCGCAACCGTCACGGTGTGGGACGAGGATGCAAGCGTTGCGGCCGAGAAGCTGCGCCTGGTCGAGAAGATCGTTCAGGGCCACGACTTCACCTGCATCGCCGAGGGCGTCAACGCGATCGAGGCCTGGCTTGGCTCGTTGCCGGGGCATGTCTATGCGAATGTCCGACAGCCCCCGGTCTCGACGCTGAACCTCGCGCATATGATCCCGCTGTCGGCGGTGTGGGCCGGGCCTGAGTGGGATGAACATCTTGCTGCGCCGCCGCTGTTCTTCGGCCGCACCGAAGGCTCGACCCCGTTCCGGTTTTCGCTCCACGTCGGCGATGTCGGACATACGCTGGTGGTGGGGCCGACCGGCGCGGGCAAGTCGGTGCTGCTGGCGCTGATGGCGTTGCAATTCCGGCGCTACCCGCACGCTCAGGTCTTTGCCTTCGACTTTGGGGGCTCGATCCGCGCGGCAGCCCTCGCCATGGAGGGTGATTGGCATGATCTCGGCGGCGGCTTGTCCGATGGGGCCGAAGCCTCCGTCTCGCTCCAGCCGCTGGCCGGAATCCAGCATACGCCGGAACGCGCATGGGCGGCCGACTGGATCGTCGACATCCTGACCCGCGAGCAGGTGGCGCTCACGCCCGAACTGAAAGAGCATCTGTGGGCTGCGCTCACCTCGCTCGCCAGCGCGCCGGTCGGCGAGCGGACGCTGACCGGCCTCGCGGTGCTGTTGCAGTCGGCAAAGCTCAAACAGGCGCTGCGGCCTTATTGCATCGGTGGCGCATATGGCCGCCTGCTCGACGCCGAACAGGAGCGGCTTGGCGAAGCCACCGTTCAGGCATTCGAGACAGAGGGATTGATCGGCACCGGCGCGGCCGGCGCAACATTGGCCTATCTGTTTCATCGCATTGAAGCCCGGCTCGACGGGCGGCCGACGCTGCTCATCATCGACGAGGGCTGGCTCGCGCTTGATGACGGCGGCTTTGCGGCGCAGTTGCGCGAGTGGCTGAAAACCTTGCGCAAGAAAAATGCCTCGGTCGTTTTCGCCACCCAGTCGCTCTCCGACATCGATGGCAGTCCGATCGCGCCGGCAATCGTCGAGAGTTGCCCGACGCGCATCTTCCTTCCCAATGAACGGGCGATCGAACCGCAGATCACCGCGATCTACCAGCGTTTCGGTCTGAACGACCGCCAGATCGAGATCATCGCCCGCGCCACGCCCAAGCGAGACTACTACTGTCAATCCCGCCGCGGCAACCGCCTGTTCGAGCTTGGCCTTGGCCCCATCGCGCTCGCTTTCTGCGCCGCGTCCTCAAAGACCGATCACGCGCTGATCGATCGCGTGCTGTCGGAGCACGGCCACGATGGATTCGTCCCTGCGTGGCTCGCCGCCCATGAGCTGCTCTGGGCCGCCGATCTTATCCCCGACCTGACCAACCTGGAGGCACCATGAGCACCAACCGATCCTGCCGTCGCGCCCCGCTGTTTGTCGCGATAGTTTGCATTGCAGTCGCCATGCCGCTGACACCACCGGCCGCGGCCCAGATCGTCTACGACCCGAGCAACTATGCGCAGAATGTGCTTCAGGCCGCGCGGGCGCTGGAGCAGATCAATAACCAGATCACCGGGCTCCAGAATCAGGCGCAGATGCTGATCAATCAGGCGCGCAATCTGGCGAATCTGCCGCAATCCTCGCTCGGCAAGATCCAGCAATCGATCCAACGGACACAGCAGCTTCTCGGCGAGGCGCAGCGCATTGCCTACGACGTTGGCCAGATCGATCGCGCGTTCTCGACAACCTATGGCCCGGCCTCGACCACGGCTAGCGATCAATCGCTGATCGACGGCGCGCGCGAGCGATGGCGCAATTCCGTTGCGTCGTTTCAGGACGCCATGAAGGTACAGGCCGGCGTCGTCGCCAATATCGACACCCATCGCGTCGAGATGTCGTCGCTCGTGACCGCAAGCCAATCCGCGACAGGCGCATTGCAGGCGACGCAGGCCGGCAACCAGCTCATCGCCTTGCAAAGCCAGCAGATCGCTGATCTCACCGCAACCGTTGCGGCACAGGGGCGCGCACAAAATCTCGAAGCCGCGCAGCGCGCCGCCGCCCAGGATCAGGCGCGCGAGCAGCTTCGCCGCTTCCTCGCGCCCGGCACGGGCTATCGGCCGACCACAGTGCGGATGTTCCAGTGATGAGCCATCGGTTGCGATTGAAGGACCTCCACCGTGACCGGCGACAAGTGGCCGTGACCGCGCTTGTCCGCTTCGGCGGATTCATTCCGCGTCGCCTGGTTTGAGCGCGCTTACGAGAACGGCCAGCTCGCCGGCATCGAACGCTGGACCGCGATCCTCACCATCGCGCTTCAGCAACCGCGCGACGCCGACCGGCTGAAGCAGAATCCCCTGGGCATTTACGTCAACGCCATCAACTGGTCGAAGGAGCTATCGCAATGAAGCCGCCGTTCCCGGTCTCGCAGCAAAGGCTGCTGAATGTTGTTCTTCTGCTTGGCACGGTGGCGCTTGGCGGCTGCGCGCAGAAGCTCATTCCGCCCGACATCACCTATGACGACTTCATTCCCGCCGTGCAGGCGGCCGAGCCGCCGTCTCCCGTCGAGGTCGTCGAACTGCCAAAGCCGTTGCCGCTGCCCGGTCAGTTGAAGCCGGTGCCCGGCGCGAAGCCACGGCCGGAGGCAAAGGACCCGAAGGATCGCGTCACACAGGCGAACAAGGCGGCGCGCGTTCAGCCGGTACGCAACGGCTTCATCAACGCCGTGCAGGTCTATCCGTTCTCATCGGGCGCGCTCTATCAGGTCTATGCCGCGCCAGGACAGGTGACGGATGTCGCGCTTCAGCCCGGCGAGCAGCTTGTCGGCTCTGGCCCGGTCGCCGCTGGCGACACCGTGCGCTGGATCATCGGCGACACCGAGAGCGGCACCGGCGAAACCAAGCAGGTCCATATCCTGGTGAAGCCGACGCGGCCGGAGCTTCAGACCAACCTTGTCATCAACACCGACCGCCGCACCTATCTGCTTGAACTCAATTCAACCGAGAAGACCTATATGGCCTCGGTATCCTGGCAGTACCCGCACGATCAACTGATCGCGTTGCGGCGGCGGAATGCAGCCGCACAGGCGGCGCAGCCGGTGGCGAGTGGCGTCGACATCTCATCGCTCAATTTCCGCTATCAGATCGAGGGAGATACGCCGGCGTGGCGGCCACTGCGCGCTTTCGACGACGGCATCAAGGTCTATATCGAATTCCCCTCGGGCATCCGGCAGGGCGAGATGCCGCCACTCTTTATTATAGGAGCAGGTGGTGACACCGAATTGGTCAACTACCGCGCCCGCCAGAATTACTACATCGTCGATCGTCTGTTCGGCGCAGCCGAACTGCGCCTTGGCGACAAGGACAGCGAGCGCCGCGTCCGCATCATCCGCACCGACGGGAGGCTGCGGTCATGACCGATGGGTCGCAGAAGCCGCCGGAGATCACGCCGGACTTGCGCCTGCGCACCGAGCGCCCGCCTGTCACACGGCTATCGCGCAAGGTTCTGATCGGGCTTGGCAGTGTTTCAAGCCTCGCGATTGCGATGGCGCTGATCTATGCGCTTCAGACCCGGCACGCCGGACAGGACAATAAAGAACTTTATTCGACCGAGAACCGCCTGACGGCGGACGGTTTCACGACGCTGCCGCGCGACTACACCGGCATTCCAAGACTCGGACCGCCATTGCCCGGCGATCTCGGGCGGCCGATCCTCAGCGCGCAGAACGAGGGGCGGCTTGTCCCGCCGGGCGGGCCGCTGCCGCAGCCTGGAATCACTCCCGAAGAACAACGACGCCTGCAAGAGATCGAAGCGGCGCGTCTCAGCAAGCTCTTTGCCACGACCGCCATCCGCGTCGCGCCACCCGTCACGCCGGCGAGCGAAAGCACCGCGCCGGGGACGACGCTCGCCGTGCCGGCGGAAGCCCCGCCGCTTGATCCCAATGCCATGCAGAACATGCAGGATCGCAAACTCGCCTTCGTCAATGGACCGATCGATCGCCGCACCGTCAGTCAGGATCGTCTCGCCGATCCGGCGTCTCCCTATGTGGTGCAGGCGGGCACCGTCATTCCGGCGGCGCTCCTCACCGGCATTCAGTCCGATCTGCCCGGACAGGTGACGGCGCAGATCACCGAACACGTCTACGATTCGCCCACGGGGCAATTCCTGCTGATTCCGCAAGGCTCCCGCTTGATCGGCCAGTACGACAGCCAGATCGCATTTGGTCAGAAGCGCGTCTTGCTGGTGTGGAATCGTATCATGCTCCCCGACGGCAAATCGATCGTGCTGGAGCGCCAGCAGGGCTCCGATGCGCGTGGTTTCTCCGGTCTCGAAGACGAGGTCGATTATCACTGGTGGGATCTCATCAAGGCAGCATCACTTTCGACCTTGCTCAGCGTCGGCGCGGAGGTCGGCTCCAATCGTGACGAGAGCGATCTCGTGCGGGCGCTGCGTCGTGGCTCGCAGGATTCGATCAACAACACGGGCCAGCAACTCGTGCGCCGTCAACTCAACATCCAGCCAACACTCACCATCCGCCAGGGATTTCCGGTGCGCGTGATTGTGAATCGCGACCTCGTGATGGCCCCGTATGGCGAACAGGAGGCACGTCGATGAGCAAGCTGAAGCTCGGCACGATCGCGGACGACAAGCCGGTGAAGCTCACGAGCGAATATGCGGGCACCGTGTATCGCAATCTTGTCGCCTATGCCGAAGCGATCGGCCGGGAAAGCGGGCAGGCCGCGCCAGACCCGGCCAAGGTTGTCCCGCACATGGTCGAGCGCTTCATGGCGACCGACCGGGCATTCGCCAAAGTGCGTAAAAACAAAGCGACTTCATAAGGTTCTGCCCTTTTCCGCCGGTCGGTCGCGCTGCGCGCCACGGCGGTCAGCCTAGAAACATTCAAATTCATCAATTGAAACAATAGCTTGATGGGCATTAGTCGCCGTCGTATTTGTTGTGCTCTTGCATGGGAGTGGGCCAGGACCGGATCATTCCGAACAGACAACCATCCGGCGAACGAGAGAGAAGGCGCGTCGAAGCATGCCGTTGAATCTGGATAGCGGCCGGATACGACGTGGCGTTGCGCGGAGCGGTGCAGTTGTTGTCGCCTTGATCGGCCACCTCGCGGTCCTGTCTGCGATCGGCTACCAGTCGGCCAGTGAAACGATCCTCGGCGAACGGCCGGCTGCCATCACAGTGGCGGTCATATTTGAACCGCCGCCACATGCTGCGGTCCCGTCTCAAGAGCCCGCAACGGCCGACGATGACAGTCGCGAGCACGATGCGGCATTCGATCCGCCACAAGCCGTCGCCGTTGAGCAACCGTCCGAGTCGGCGGAACTTCAACCTCCGACCGTGGTGGCAGATCCCGCTTTCAAGACGATCACCACGACCAAGCAATCGCCGCCGCCGCCGAAGCGTCCCGAACGTCAGGTCTCGCCTAAAAAGCGTGAAAGCGCCCCGTTGGCCGTCACGTCAGCGTCGAATCCGAACGCAGCACCCGGTTCTCTCGATGGAGAATCGACAGGCGCTGTCGGCGTGAGCGCAACGGACTCCAACGTCCCGTCCTCCTGGAAGAACAAGCTGCTGTCCCATCTCGATCGCTACAAGCACTATCCAGATGCGGCCCGAGCGCAGCGCCAGGAAGGGACTGCGCTGTTAAGTTTCGGGATGGATCGTGACGGTCGCGTGCTCGCATACTATCTCGTTCGTTCGTCCGGCTGTCCCGAACTCGACGATGAGGTTCTCGCGATGATCGTGCGCGCCTCGCCGCTGCCGCCAGCGCCCCCCGAACTGAACGAGCGGGTCGTGCAGCTCGTGGTCCCGGTCCGATTCAGGATGTAGTGCCGAAGGCCAGGTGGCTGGATTGGCGACCGCACACTGCATTAGAGTGTGCGTAGCAATTCTGAAGATTAAATTTTTCCGCAAACCTTATACGGGGCGATCATGGTTCAATATTCAGGACTGCGCTTCTGGAAGGACACCGAAACCAGAGATCGCACAATCGACCGCCTGCTGGCGTTGCGTGCGGGCCTGGTGAAGACTGTCACACCGAACAACAAGCAGGACTCGTTTCACCTCGCGACCTGGAATATCCGGGATTTCGGCGGCAGCCGGCTGAATCCGTCACCGCGCCTGCCGGAATCCTTGCTCTACATCGCGGAGGTCATTTCGGCCTTCGATCTGGTCGCGGTGCAGGAGGTCAACGAGAACATGAGCGACTTCCAGAAGGCCATGAAGCTGCTCGGCCCGCATTGGGACTATATCGTCACCGACCAGAGCGGAAACATGGAGCGGCTCGCCTTCGTCTTCGACACACGCAAGATCCGATTCCGCCATGTCGCGGGCGAGATCGTACTGCCGGCGAAGAAGGGCAAAGAGGTTGCTCAGTTCAACCGCACGCCATTCCTTGTCGCCTTCCAGGCCGGCTGGTTCAAATTCAACATCTGCACCGTGCATATCTATTACGGCACGGCGCAGGACACTGCACAACGAAAACGTGAGATCGCCGACATCGCATCGTTCTTCACGGCGCGACAAAAGAAGGACGGCGAGACCTATGTCCTGCTTGGCGACTTCAACATCCTCAATCCTGACGACCCGACCATGAACGCGCTGCTCGGCGACGGCTTCGAGGTGCCGGCTGCCTTACGCAAGCCGACCGCGCTGGCGAGCGCGAATTATTACGATCAGATCGCGTTGCGCACGCAGAACAAGCTGGTCGAGATCAGGAACGCCGGCTGCTTCCGCTGGCAGGACTATGTGTTTCGCGACGAAGCAGACTATGCAGCATATAAGCCCTTGATGCCGACCAAGACCAAGACCGGCAAGGACGCGAAGACGGACAACAAGGCTTATAAAACCTGGCGCACATGGCAGATGTCGGACCATCTACCGCTGTGGACCGAGATCAAGATGGATTTCACGGAATCCTATCTCACCAGCTTGAAAGCCGGCGCGACGCCCCTCGCGACATTCACTCCTGAGTCAGGTCCGCGCCCCGAGGCCGGGCCGACATCCGATAGCTGATCGGTCATGTCGTCTTCCGGCCAGGAGCTGCGCGCATGAGTAAGAACATCGTCATTTGCTACGATGGCACCGGAAACGAGGTCGAAGGCAATCTTTCGAACGTTCTCAAGTTATTGTACCGCTCAGAAGAACAAGCATCAGTACGTCTACTACAATCCCGGAATTGACACGAGTTGTGCAGCTCGTGGCTCCGGTGCGTTTCAGAATTTAATCATTCTTGATGGGGCGGGTTGTCTGAGCAATGCTGCGTAGCATATCGGCGGGTTCAAGAACGGCGATCCCCTGACTAGGTAGGGAGGCTTTTCGGGAGTGTGGTGAGGATTTGTAATAGCGCAAGCGGAAGGTGTAGGCACAATAATCCATGCACCTTGCCGCGAAGCGACGTCAAGCTAGATTGGCTTGGGTGAAGATTTGATCTGCGGGGAATAGATTTTTGCCACGCACTGCCCGTTCTGCACTGATCACATCAGACGTGAAAAGGATCACAGCTAGATCCAACATCGCCCGAGTGCAGCAGACGTAAAACAACCTGCGTGTGCGCTCGACTTGGGTTTCTTTACCTTGATCAAGGTTTGCTAGGTCACGCTCCGATAAAGGTTTGATGCCGAAATACTTGTCGTAAGAAAACTGGAAATGGGTGCCTTCGTCGTCATCTGCTATGATCAGCACTCGTTCGAATTCTGCTCCCTTGATGCCTTGCTGTGTTGAGAAAGGCGATTGCTCGGCGATGTAGGTTCGGTATCCCCAGAATTCGACCGCAGGACAAGCCAAGAATCTATCCATGGCCTGGCTCTCGCGGTTGCCATCTTCCTCGTCACCGTGCGTCTCAATTTCAATAGGCCGCGGCACGCCTGCATCGAGGTAACTTAGGATGCGGGGGTCGAGCGTCATCAATTGATGATTCCGAATATATTCAAGAACATGCCTGACCGTCGTTTGCGGCTTACTCGTTAGCATCTTCGACAAGTCTTTCGATGCAGTACGGAGCTTTGCGAGAATGACGGATATACCTGCTTTTGGTATCTCGTCGCGATTCAAAAGCGGCGAATATTTGCGGAGCAAATTCATCACCTCGAACTCCCGGCGGCCAGCAACAGCGTCAGCTAGCGGCAACGCGAATTGCTGGAATGGTCGAACTGGCCACGCGGTCGCATCCATGAAGCCATCTTTAAAGGAAGAGGGAGCATCGTCATTAAGGGCGGCGTAAAGCTGAGAAAAGCCGAGACGCTTTGCGGCCATACGATGCACGATCACGAGCACTTTGATGGGGCCAGTTGACCAAATTTTGTCGTCATTGGCTTTGGCGATCCAAGCGCGGACGGCAGTGACACTGCTCATCCCTTCGATCATCCGCAGAAAGAATGAACATCCTCGCCGTGCCGACTACCGGCTCGCTGGTGCTATCGGTCACCTTGACCTTTCCTCGGGTCTGTTCAAGTCGATCATCTTCTTGACGAATTGCATTAGCTAGGGCCAAAACGGACGTTGGACAGCGGAAATTCTCGGACTTGGTGATGGTTGTCCAGCCGTTCTCTGGAGATATAGGGCCGATGCCAGTCATGTAGATGCGCTGCATCGGATCACCGAAAAATCCAAGGCAGAATTGGCTGGTCATTTGCTCAGCCACCGATTTCAAGGCTTGCACCACGGTATCAACCGTGTCCTGGCTTTCGTCGACGAATAGATAGGGGAATTGCTGAGCAAGAAGCGAACGAAACAGCTTGCGTTCGGCGAGAAACTGCGTGGACATGCGTATGATATCGTCATGGCCAAGGACGCCACGAGTATAGTCGCTGCCGGTGCCATAGCTGAAGGACTTGACGGAAGCGATGAGCCCCCGCTCGCCCTCGTACCGCTCTATGTCTCGCCGTGTCTTCTCGCGGGTCCGCTGCTGTACTCGCGCGCCGAAGCTCGCGGCCTTGGCGCGAAGCTCTTCCAGCTTTTCGTCAATCCGACCGCAAACCCACTCGCGGACGTCTTCCTGAAATTGCCGGACGATCATCCACATGAAGCTATGGATGGTCGATACATGCACGAGCGGGTGGTTGCCTACGTCAGCCCATATCTCCTCCGCAGCGATTTCGGTATAGGTAATGCACGCTACGCGCTGGCGCCGTTTTTGCAGTTGAGCCCCATGCAAGTCGATTATCGATGCGAGCGCTTTGACGAGGGAGGTCGTCTTACCGGAGCCCGCTCCCGCGACCATGACGAAGCATTGCTTGTTGGCTGCTGACAGGCAGGTGCGCAACGCAATACCGACCGCGATCCACTTCCAACCCTCAACCGCGATTGTCTCGGCCTCCGTCTTCAGCTTCTCGGTGACAAGGCGATCAAGCAACGGCACGTCCTGCAACCAGCCGCCATCGTCACGCTCGAACAGGTCGCGCAGGACGGTGCCGCCGGCAGCCTCGTAGGCCTCAACACCGACAAACCGCGCCCGTTTGTCGGAGGCGCAGACCGTGCTCTCAGTCAGCATCCGCCGGATCTGGTACGGTTCGTCGTGGCCCGACTTGCTGACGTTTTCCCAGACCTGTTCCTGCCGGGCGTGATCGCTGCTGACGGTGAACGCCATCAACTGCTCCAGCGTCATGCCGTCGTCGGCATAGACGTCGAGCAGGCTGGGGGCGACCGACGCGAGCCGTAGACGCTGCTTGACGATCGCCGGCAACACGAAGTGTCGCGCGGCGATGTCTTCCTCGCTCATGCCGAGGTTGCGGAGCGTCTGGAAGGCGCGGAATTGATCGAGCGGATGCAGCCCGACACGCTCATTATTCTCGGCGATCGAGTCGTCTTCGGCGATGCCCCCCTCGCGCACAACGCATGGAACGGCTTGTGTCTTCGCCATACGCTTCTGCTTCACCAGCAGTTCAAGCGCGCGGTAGCGTCGCCCGCCGGCCGGCACCTCGAACATGCCGGTCTCGTTGCCGTCGTCGTCGAGGACGGCGCGGACATTGAGGCTTTGCAGCAAGGTTCGCTGGGCGATGCTCTCGGCCAGTTGCTCGATCGAGATGCCGGACTTGACGCGCCGGACGTTCGACTGGCTGAGCACCAGTTTGTTGAAGGGAATGTCGCGCGATGGCGACAGCGTGATCTTCTGAGCGGCCTTAGCCATGTGAGTTCTCCACGACGGGCGGCCGGGAGCCTCTCTCTCGGCCTCCAACCCGTCGCGAAGCCCCGCGCAGCCCTATCACTCTCTTCTTCCGGGACCGCGCCGCACCCGCGGATCATGACGGCGGACCACCACCCGCCGCGTATCGGCCGCTTGCGCCGGCGACGGAAGCGCATCGCCGGCCCTCCTATCGCAGAGCGGCGGCGGCCGTTGGCGAGCAGACGCTCGCGCAAGTCTGGTGTCAGGAGGATCATGCCGCCCTCCCTTCAATCGTGCCGACCGAGTTGTTGGCCTGCGCTTGCTCGCCCGAAAGGAAGCTGAGGATGTAATCGGCCGCCTTGCTGGCCTGAGAGGCCGCCCGCACGATGGCGCGATTGTCGTCGAGTAGCACTTCAAGTAATCAGCAGCAGCTCAGAATGTGAAGGAACACCTTCGCGAGCGCAGTTTTCC
>CAZOOO010000017.1:0-26249 GCA_964581435.1 uncultured Hyphomicrobiales bacterium
TTGCAGGAAACCCCTGCCGCAACGGGATGCAAATGTTAGAATCGGACCACTAGGATGATGGAAGGCGGACGGAGCATCCCCGTCCGCACGCCGCTGGTCCGACGACCGAATGTTTGTTCGACTCCGACGGAGTGGCGGAGAAGCGCTTCATGATCGACGACATCACCACGAGCCCGTTCAACTGATCGCCCGAGATTAGCGCACCCATTGCATAGGCGACATCGATGCCGACGCTCAGGTCATTGTCAAAGTCACGGATCGCGCCGATGCCGCACGTGAGAGTGCGCGCACGGAAGGGCGAATCCAGATATTCCGTCGCCACGTAACCTACTGAGGCCGCCAACGTCACCTTCGGCTTCCAATTCCAGGAGACTCTCGCCGAATATGCGGTGTCGATGGTGATCGGCGAAATGGGAAACGTGGTTTCGCCCGCGCGCCGCCATGCCGTCAGATCAATTCCAAAAGGTGCTGCACGCCAGCTCAAACTCGCATCGAACAAAATTCGATCGACATTGGTGAAATCGGGATCGTGCCATGTCCCGTACAGCCGCGAAACGGAGCCAAAGGCGGTCACGGCATCGCCGCCATACTTGGCGAACAGAAACGGCTGCACCCGCTCATTGTCGCGGCGATAGCCGAACACATCGAGTTCCTGCAGGTAGCGCCGCGCCGACAGGTTCACGGACGCTCCGATTTCGAACTTTCCGCTGACGAGGCTCACGCCGGGGATCAGCGTGCCTCGCAGATACTGCTGGGGGTCGGGGAGAAAGTCCTGAAAGATCGCGTTGGCCTGATTCAGGCTCGACCGGCCTCCTTCCGCGGTCGCGAACAGCTTCACGGGCCCGCGCCTGGATTCCGCCCTGACCGACTGGATCAATTCGGATGAGCGCAACGTATAGCTGCTGACGTCGGCAATGGTTGATGTGGAATCCAGCCTCAGATCGTCATCACCGATCGAGCCGCGCAGGATCACCTTGCCGCCGCGCGTGGGCGTTATCCGCGGCTGCGCATAATGCATTGCGGTCGCTTCCGCCGCGACGCCCAGAGTGTAGCCATCGGCCTTCATGCCCGCGGCCAGCGCCGTGTCGGCGGCGACGAACAGGCTGCCGCCGCCCTGACCGATTGCCAGCAGCGGATTGGTGTCGAATCCGCCGCGCAGCCGGAACGAAGCGGTGAAGTCGCTTTCAGCGCACGCGTGGGAGCCGGCGAGACCGAGACAGCCGGCGATCAGGAATACTTTCGGTAGATACATACGGCCTCGTAATACTTCGAAACAAGGACCGAATACTTAGCTCTCATGGTTATCGGATCATGAAAATCGGCGCCGGCTGCGCAATCATGCGGATGCGGCGAACCCAAGACTACCGCGCAAGCGCTGCCGCCGACAAAGACAAGCGCTGACCGACCGCGCATTGCCCCCGGGCGCGGCCCATGTTACGCGGGGCTCTCCCAAGCTCCGCTGAAATTTCCGGAAAACTTCATGTCCCAGACTTTTGCGCCGCGTCCTCTCGTCATCGCACCGTCGATCCTGGCCTCGGACTTCTCGAAGCTTGGCGAGGAGGTTCGCGCCGTCGATCAGGGGGGGGCCGACTGGATCCACCTCGACGTGATGGACGGCCATTTCGTGCCGAACATCTCCTACGGTCCCGATGTCATCAAGGCGATGCGTCCGCACACGAAGAAGATTTTCGATGCCCATCTGATGATCGCGCCGTGCGATCCCTACCTCGAAGCCTTCGCCAAGGCCGGTTGCGACCACATCACGGTTCACGTCGAATCCGGACCGCACCTGCACCGCTCGCTGCAGGCCATTCGCAGCCTCGGCAAGAAGGCGGGGGTCACGCTCAATCCCGCGACGCCGCTGTCCACCCTCGAATATGTGCTCGACATGGTCGACCTGGTGCTGGTGATGTCGGTCAATCCCGGTTTCGGCGGCCAGAAGTTCATCTCCTCGGCGGTCGGCAAGATTCGGGATCTGCGCGCGATGATCGGGGGACGCCCGGTCGACATCGAGGTCGACGGCGGAGTCGGACCCGACGTTGCGGGCGATCTGGCCGCCGCCGGCGCCAACGCCTTCGTGGCGGGCTCCGCCGTGTTCAAGGGCGGCACGATGGAATCCTACAAGGCCAACATGGACGCGATCCGCAACGCCGCCGCCGCGGCGCGCGGCGAGATGGTCTGACGCAAGCCGATTGTACCGCCGCGTACAACTTCCGCGAATGGCGGCAATTTGTTGCTCCTGCTGCGGATCTGCAACGCCACGGGGAAAAGCCGCAACTCGATCGCGCCGTCGATTGACATCGACTTTGTTCCCCCCCAAACAGACCGGCGACGGTTCTCCCTCGGGAGATCAAAAGGGAACGTGGTGCGGGACCATCCCAACCGGGATCATCCCAACGCCGCGGCTGCCCCCGCAACTGTAAGCGGTAAATCTGCGTCACACGCCACTGGGACATCTCGGCCCCGGGAAGGCGACGCCAGGTAACGACCCGCGAGCCAGGAGACCTGCCGTCAACCCGTGGTCACACGCGAAGATGTCAGTCGGGGACTACAGACATCCGCTTCATCGGCGCCGGCGCAGGCTCCCGTGAAACCTCGTTCGCTGTGACGTGCCACTGACGTCCTGCCGAGGTTGTTCCATGTCCGCCGCCTTCGTGTCCGGGGCTTATCGCAGAAGCCTGCTTGCCTCCGCCGTTCTCGCCTCGCTGGGATCGATCGGCCTGAACACGCCCTTGCGCGCGCAGCAATCCGCCTCTCCCAATCTGCTGCCTCCGATCCAGATCGCGCCGCCGCCGGATCGAGCGACCGCGCCCACGCGCCACGCGGCTTCGCCATCGCGCCGTGCGGCCCGCCCCGCTCCCCGGCAAGCTCCTGTCGCCGATACTCATGTTCCGGGCACGATGGGGTCGACCGTTGTCAGCCCCACAGGGGTGGTGACGCCCGCAGGCCAGCTGGCCAGTTCCATCACCGTCGTCACCGAGCGGGATATTCAGACCCAGCAGCACCGCACCGTTCCGGACATGCTGAGAGCGGTTCCTGGCTTGAACATGGTGCAGGCCGGCGGACCGGGCGCCCAGACCTCGATTTTCATGCGAGGCACGAACGCCAACCACACCAAGGTGATCCTCGACGGAATCGACATCGGCGATCCCGCCAACTCGAACGGCGCGTTCGACTATGCCCACCTTCTCGCGGCGGACATCCAGCAGATGGAAGTCCTCCGGGGCCCTCAGAGCGGGCTCTACGGCTCCGACGCGATCGGCGGCGTCATCTCCATCATCACAAAAAAGGGCGAAGGTCCGGCGCGAGTCACCGGCTCACTCGAGTCCGGCTCGTTCAAAACCTTCAACCAGACGCTCGGACTGAGCGGCGCCGAACGGAACTTCAATTACGCAGTCAATGTCGCCCATCTCCATGCCGGAGACGTTCCTGTCACGCCGCCGGAGCTTCTCCCGCCGGGGCGGCAGGCGATCGGCAACAACTATGACAACATGACCTATTCGACCAAGCTCGGAGTCGATCTCAATGAGTATCTGACCGTCAATTCGGTGGTCCGCTATACCGACTCGACGCTGCTGTTCACGGGCGACGGCGGATTTCCAAGCACTCCCAACGCCAGCCAGAGCACGCACGCGGTCCAGCAACTCTTCAACCGTCAGGAGGCCGTATGGTCACTTTTCGACGGGCGCGTCCAGAGCTTCTTCGGTCTCAATTTCACGAACAGCAGAGCCTATGACGTGGGTCCGGGCGACCCGGCCGCGACGGTCACCACGGGCGAGCGCCTCAAGTTCGACTGGCGCACCGTGACCGAGATTACGCGTAACAATCATCTGATCGTCGGCGCCGAGCATCAGACCGATCGCATGGACACCGCCGATTTTGCCGCCAGGAACGGCAACAAGGCAGGTTTCGTCCAGTTGCAATCGGCTTTCGCGGACCGCTTTTTCCTCGTGGCCAATGTCCGCCAGGATTCCAACGACCTGTTCGGCGGCCGCATGACTTACCGGATCGCGCCGGCGGTCATTGTTCCCGTTACCGAAACCAAGCTGAAAGCAAGCTACGGCACGGGATTCAAAGCGCCTTCGCTAAGCCAGTTGTTCCGGGATTATCCGACCTTCAATTTCTTCGCCAATCCCAATCTGCAACCCGAAGACAGCCGTGGCTTTGACGCCGGTTTCGAGCAGCCTCTGTTCAACGACCGCGTGCGTTTCGGCTCGACCTACTTCCGAAACGACATCACCAACCTGATCGACTACAATTCCACGTTCACGTCACTGGTGAACGTGAACAACGCGACGACCGAGGGCACCGAGACTTTCGTCGCGGCGCAGATCACCGAACGTTTCGGAATCCGCGCGGATTACACCTTCATCCGCGCCGTCAATGCCGCCACCGGCATGCAACTGCTGCGCCGGCCCAAGGAGAAATGGAGCGCAACCGCGACCTGGCTTCCGCTCGATGCGTTGACGTTGTCGGCAACTTTAGTCCGCGTCAATGACTGGCTCGATGTCACCCGCGACGGGATGGCATCCGGAATCACGGCGCCCGGCTATACGCTGGTGAATTTGCGCGGCGACTACGCGCTCAACGACCAGGTCAAGGTATTCGGGCGGATCGATAATCTCCTGGACTTCCGCTACCAGAATCCGACCGGATTCCTCGCGCCGGGCCTCGCTGTTTTCGGCGGCATCCGGGTGGCCAGCTACGGCGTGCAGTAGCTTTCGATGTTGGCGGCGATCGCAGGCCTCCAATCGCGCATCGGAAAATGACGAGAGCAGTAAGACCTCTCGAGTTTGACCCCCCTCACCCGGCACTGTCCGGGCGACGCTTGCGCGTCGCCATCAGTGCCGACCTCTCCCCGGCAGGGAGAGGTGAAGGGGCGGCGCGTCCACGCCACAAAAGAGCTTGCTAATCGATCGGCCGCCCGGTCAGGGCAACAAGCTCGCGCACGAGGCGATCCGACATCTGGCCGGTCACCGGCATCCGGCGGGCCTGCTCGAATTTCCGGATCGCGGCCTGGGTTTCGGTCCCGACCGTTCCTGTCGGCTTCAATTGACCAAAGCCATATTCCGTCAGCGCCCGCTGCACGGCGGCGATGCGGCGATTCGCATTGATGATGTCGGCAACGGGATCGCTATGCGGCCCGGCCTGTTTGACGGGATTGGCGGATGTATCCGCCGCACTCGCGCGAGATTCGGCCCGTCCCGCCTCATCCGCCTCGACCGGGCGAGGCCGCGGCAACGGATTGCCCTGCTGCACCGCGTTGCCCTGCCGCACCGGAGAACTCGTGACAGCCGATCCGAATATCGGCGACGGATGATGACCCGCCTGCATGAACATGGCGTTGGTGACGATCGCACCGACGGCGGTGAAAGCAACACACCCGGCGACCAGATCTTTCGGACTGTGCAGGAGAATGCGCATCGCCAGACCGCGCCCCTCGTCAACCTCGCTCTTTCTGGTCGCCACGCTGCGACGGCGTGGCCGCACATCCTCTCCAACAAGTTTTCTAGGCACTCTTCCTCACCCGATAACCTTGATCCTGCCTGCCGGAGCGGGAGGCCGGCGTCAGCGTCGCGATGTTATTCGATGGCGGTTCGGCACCGGGCGCGAGCGTCAGCATCAGCGGCAGCATGACGGTGACCGTGGTCCCCTCCTCCACCTTGCTCTGCACGTCGATCTCGCCCCGGTGCAACCCGACGAGACTCTTGACGATCGACAGTCCGAGTCCGGTCCCTTCATGACGTCGCTGGTAGGTTTTTCCGGCCTGGAAGAAAGGATCGCCGATCCGCTTGAGATCCTCCTGCGCGATGCCGACGCCGTTGTCCATCACGCGCAGCGCCATGCGCGATCCTTCGACGCGGGCCGAGATCGTGACGCGGCCGCCACGCTCCGTGAACTTGATGGCGTTCGATACCAGGTTCAGAACGATCTGCCGGAACGCGCGCGGATCGCCGATCATCTGCGGCAGGTTCTCCGGAACGCGCGTGACCAGATCGATGCCGTTGTCGCGCGCCTTGAGCGCAAGCAGACTGCTGCCGTTGAGCAGCACATCGCGCGGCGCGAACGGCTCGGGCAGGATCTCGAAATTTCCGGATTCCATTTTCGACATATCGAGAATGCTGTTGACCACCGACAGCAGATGGTGGCCGGAATCGTTGATGAGCTGGGCGTATTCCTTGCGGCGCGTGGCATCCAGCGGCAGGGTCGACTCCTGTACGATCATCTCCGAAAATCCGATAATCGCATTGAGAGGCGTACGCAGTTCGTGACTCATGGTGGCGAGAAACCGCGTCTTGGCGGCGTCGGCGCGCTCGGCCGCGGTTCGCGCCAGATCCAGCGCGTGCTCCTGCTGCTTGCGGTCGGTGACGTCCCGCATCACCGCGACGACTTCCGGTTCGGCCAGGGAGGATGCCTCAAGCGGCTGGCACCGCATTTCCACCCAGATGAAATCCGCCGAAGGCCGCGCCTCCGATCTTGCACCGGACGCAGCTTCGCGCCTGAGCCTGAATTCAACGCTTTGGGCGTTCTTGCCCAGTGCAGCCGCCGCAAGCGCGGTGAGATAGGCCGGACGATCAGCGACGTGGACCCGGTCGAACAGGCCATGGTCCTGCAACTCCGACACCGGTACGCCGAGCATGACTTCCGCGGCCGGCGAGATGAACCGCACGGCGCCGTTGCGCCTGTGACGCGAAATCACGTCGCACATGTGAGACGCCAGCAGGCGATAACGGCTTTCCTCGACATTCAGCAACGAGGCGCCGGTACGCATCAAGGCTTCGCAGCCGAACGCAACTCCGGCACCGTAAAGCATGGCGGCCCCGATGCCGAACGCCATGAAGACGCCATGCGCCGCCGCGCCGGCGTCAGGCGGCAGAACATCGAAATAACTCATCGCAATCAGCGCGAGCGCAAACGACACCGCAAGCATCGAGGCAAACGCGACGACGCGGCGGGACGCGGACAACGCCGCCTCCAGCGGAATCACGACGAGCCAGACGGCGGCGAACGATTCAATTCCGCCGGTCGGAAGCGCGATCATCATGACGAGACCCGCGAGCGCAATCGACGACAGCATGTGCGCGCCTTCATATCGGCCGGTCCGCGACAGGAAATAGGACAGCAGGATCGGCACGACGAGCCACGCGAAAGCCGCCACTTCCAGCGCCGTCGGGGCACCGCGAATCGCCAGATAAATCGGAAACGCCGCGAGCGCGACCAGGCTGCCGAGCAGACGCGACGCCATGAAGGTTCGATGCCGCGCCCGCGTCAACGCGTCGTATCGCGCCGACGGATGCAGCAGCGCGTCGAGACGGTTCTGGATGATGGTCAATGCGGTCACGTCGCTTGCGCTTCAGCTTACGTCGTATCCGACGCGCCGGAACGCCCCCATTTGTTGGCCCAACGTGTCAGAGTGAACTTAAGCGAACGCTAAGGCGTGGCTCTACGCCACGAAACAGCACGCGCGGACAGGCGCTTTGCCGCCTTGCAACACCGTCATTCGGTGCGGATGGTGAACGCAAGGTTTCCACCGCCCTGTACGGACGATGCCGGATACCAATGGTAGCGCCGGCGACCGCGGCCGCAAACATCGCATCAATCAAAAATTTACGCCGAATCGAATTCTGCCTCTGCTTACGGGATTTTGTTTGTCCCAAGGCGGCGGACAAACGCGGGATTCAGGACCGTCTGATACGAAAGGGAACAGATTGCGGAATTCAACGCAACGTGGCGAAAATTAAAACGCATAGGGATGCGACATGTTTTTCCTGCTTCGCATGGCATTCTGGCTCGGGCTCGTGCTCGTGCTGCTGCCGAGGGATGAGGCGCCCGAGGCCAACAAGACGCCCCGGATCGGGGCTTCCGAGGCCGTATCGGCCGCCACCGCCGCCGTATCGGACATGAGCCAATTCTGCACGCGCCAGCCCGCCGCCTGCGAGGTCGGCGGCCAGGCGGCATCCGCGATCGGCCAGCGCGCGCAGGACGGCGCGAAAAAGCTCTACCGGATCATCACCGACAAGCGCTCTTCTGACCATACGGGCTCGATCGACGGCATCCCCACGGTCGAAACGGCGGATTCCGGCGACACCCACGACACCCTGACGCCGGAGGATTTGCAGGCGGAATGGCGCCTCGCTGTTCCGAAGGAACAATTCCCATAAATTGCCCAAGTCCGTATCGATTTTATATGCCCATGGCCCTATATCAGGGGACGGGACACACGACATACGAGACGTGATGACGATCGACGAGATCAGGGACAACTTCGAACTCCTGGAAGAGTGGGACGACCGCTACCGGTACGTCATCGAACTCGGACGCACCCTTGAACCCATGAGCGAGGCCGAACACTCGGCGGCGAACAAGGTGCAGGGCTGCGCCAGTCAGGTCTGGCTGTCGCTCAAAACCAGTCGCGGCGCTGACAGCGACCCGGTGCTGACCTATGTCGGCGACAGCGATGCGCACATCGTGCGTGGGCTGATCGCAATCCTGCTGACGCTTTTTTCCGGCAGGAGGCCTCAGGACATTCTGGATACCGACGCGATCGCCGTCTTCGATGAACTCGGATTCCGCGAGCATCTCACGCCGCAACGTTCCAACGGGCTGCGCGCCATGGTCGAGCGCATTCGCAGGGACGCGCGCGAGGCGCTGGCCGCCGCAGCCTGAGGCCGATCAACGCCGCGTCCCTATTGCTTTCACCTACCCGCTCGTAAACCTTGCGTCGCTCGCCAGCCACGTCCGCACATGCGCGCTCGTTTCCGCGCGCGCATCGAGACCGTAGTGCCTCGCCAGCCTGTCCAGCGCCAGTTGCAGCACGACTTTCGCCGATCTCGGGGGCCACCCGCGCTCGCGTTCGACGTCCTCAAGCCCGCGCAGAAAGCAGCAGACATCGATCAGCAGGCCGGAAAATTCCGGTCCGCACGCCTCCAGCGCCAGCCGCATTCGCTGCCGTGCCGCGACGATCAGGTCAGTCATCTCACAGGCGCCGGCTCCGGACCCGCGCGGGCGTCCTCCGGTCGGCGTCGACCAGTTCGAGGTCACCCGCGGCGTGAGATTCCCGCGCGTGAAATCCGCCCGCAACCTTTCACCGGCCGCGAACTGATCCCGGCTGATCATGGCGCGTCCGTCGCGCCCCTTGCGGCGCGCCAGCCAGGCGAGAGGGCTCTCGCTGTCATTGGCCATCACGGTCGCAACGCCTGCGTCGGTCATGATTTCGCGCTCGGCCAGCGCAAGATGCTGTGCGCGAAACCGGTCCACGATTTCGGCGGGCCGGCCCTTAGGTCGATCCTTGGGACGGCGCGGCGATTGACTGCCGCCGCGACGATCAGATGCCGGCATCGGTCGCTCCGTCGAAACGTTCACCGCAGACCGTGGACATCGCCTCGAGCGCTGCGAGCCGGCGATCAAGTCCGGCGTCATCGCGGCTGTCTTCAACGACGCGGCACGCGTGCGAGACCGTGGTCCGATCGCGATCGAAGGCACAGCCGATCGCCTCGAAACTCAACGCAAAACCGACATGCGCCAGATACATGGCGACCTGCCGGGCATATGCGGCGCACGGCGCGCCACGGGTCGGCGATATCATCACCGCAGCATCGATCTCGAACTCTTCGGCGACCAGCCGCGCGATGTCGTGACAGATTCGCCTCGCCGAGGTTCGCGACCGCCGGAGGGATGCGGGAGAAGTGGACGGATGGGTCAGAAGCATGGAGCAGGCCCTCGTATAGGATTATAATCATATATCCTAGAGGCTACCTTCCCCACCGGGGATAGCATTTCCCTCAAATTTGAAAGCCGAGTGCGGTGCCAGGCGACAGTTTCGGATAATATTCCTAAAAATCGGTAACCGAAACTTTTTGCGCTATTTTCGGCGCCGACGCTGCTGGCCAAGACCCATATTCTTGGCCAGTTGCGATCGCGTAACCGCGTAATTGGGGGCCACCATGGGATAATCCGCCGGAAGCTTCCATTTGTCCCGATACTGCTCGGGGCTCATGTTGTATTGCGTCCGCAGATGACGCTTGAGCGATTTGAAGCGCTTCCCGTCCTCCAGGCAAACCAGATAGTCGGCCGTCATGGATTTCTTGATCGGCACGGCCGGCTTGGCCGGTTCCGCCGGTAATTCGCTTCGGCCGGAAGACACGCGCATCAGCGCCGCATGCACCTGGCTGATGAGGGCGGGAATCTCCGACGCCGGCGTCGTGTTGTTGCTGACATAGGCGGACACGATCTCCGCCGTAAGGTCGAGAAAGCTTTTACCCACTGAATCGCTCATGATCTCAATTTTCCGGATCGTAAAGCATCGACAAGCTCGGAATGCGATCAGAATCGGCCTTCACGCAACAAAGACGATATGAGCGGATTGCTACCGACATGACAAGAACGACACGCACGCACGAAATTTTATTGGGGAGACGATCCGACAGGGCCTTGATCGAGATGCGCGCGCAGTTGGTCAACCGACGCGAATCTCATCCTGCCCTCCTTCAGTTGCGCGTCGATCGTGCCGTCGGAATAAAGCGAATAAGCCATTCCGTCGACAACACCGGACTTCAGCACGGTCACCGAGGCAGCGCCGCGGTCCGAAGGGTCGGACACCCGGGCGGCTCTTGATGCCGGCCGGGACACCCCAGGATCGGGAACGTGTATCGCGGGCGCGGCTAAGCCGGCCGGGCCGGATCGTTCGGCGATCACCTGCTCCCGCTCCTTCCTCGAGGACGCAGACAGAAGATTGCGTCGCTGGTTCGGCGAAGGCGAATCAACCGCTCCGGCGCCAAGCTGGTCCGCTACCCTTCGCAGTTCGCGGACGACGACCGACAGGCTGATCATCATCAGCCCTGTGCAGGACACGACCGCGCCCGATACGATCAGGGTATCGCCGAAACTGAACTCCTTGATGGGAATCCCGAAGGCGACCGCCGCCAGACCGGCCACGAACACACCGAAACCGGCGACTGAAAGCACGCTCATCCGAAAAAACTCCATCCCCCTCGGTGACGACCGCGCCTGATAGTCATGCCGCCTCGCCGCCCGCCGATCCGGCCGCCTCTATCGACGACACGATGGCGATAAGATCAACCGCGAACGGCGAAAATGGTTCAATTCAACGGCAGCGGGGCTATAGCGTTTTCGAGCGAAGCACGTTCAGACTTGCCTTGCGCGGGATTTGGCGTAGGCTCAGCCATCATCCTCTGCACGTCGAATCCGACGCCGCCCAATCCCGGGCGGCGTTTTCATGTAGCTACGTTCTCACATGGCTACGTTCTCACATGAAGGCCGGGAGAGGCCTTCAGAGTTTTTTGATCTGACGCGCTTTCTTCACGTGAGCAGGTCATCCATCCTCAGGTCAAGCCCGAGGACATGCTTCGCGCAAAAAACGCTATAGCCGGGCCTCCGCCAGCGCGGCGAGAATCCGGGCCCACGACCGGATCCCCTTGTGAAAACTTTTCAAGTCGTACTTCTCATTCGGCGAATGGATGTTGTCGTCCTCAAGGCCGAAGCCGACCAGCACCGTGTCGAGACCCAGTGAGGTCTTGAAATCGGCGACGATCGGAATCGACGCGCCGCAGCCGATCAGCAGCGCCTCCTTATTCCATTCCTCGGTCAACGCCTGCTTCGCGGCCGCCAGCGGCTTCATGTTCCAGTCGAGCGCTATCGCGGGCGCGCCGGCGTGATCGAGAAACTCGACCGCGCAGTCCGCCGGCACGCGCTCCTTCACGAAAGCGCGGAAGGCGTCACGTATCCTGCCGGGTTCCTGGCCCTCGACAAGGCGAAACGACACTTTCGCCGACGCCTGCGCGGGAATGACCGTCTTGGAACCCTCTCCCGTATAGCCGCCGACAATTCCGTTGATGTCGCAGGTCGGCCGCGACAACAGTTGCTCGATCAGCAGACGATCCTTTTCACCGGCAGGGATCGAGAGTCCGATCGGCTTCAGGAATCGATCCGGCGTCAGATCGAGCTCGGCCCACTGAGCGCGGATCTGGGGCGGCAAATCCTTCACGTCATCATAGAAACCGGGAATAGTGATGCGGCCGTCGTCGTCGTGGAGGCCGCCGAGGATCCGGGTCAGGATCCGGATCGGGTTCTGAGCACCGCCGCCGAAAAGGCCGGAATGCAGGTCGCGGTTCGCGGCCTTGATGATGACTTCCTCATAGACCAGGCCGCGCAGCGACGTTGTGATCGCCGGGGTGTCGGGATCCCACATGCCGGTGTCGCACACCAGGGCAAAATCCGCGGCGAGGTCCTTCCTGTTCTGTTCGAGGAAAGGCACGAAGTTCTTCGAGCCGATCTCTTCCTCGCCCTCGATCAGGATCGTCACGTCAAGCGGCAGTGAGCCGGCCACCGACACCCAGGCGCGGCAGGCCTCGACGAACGTCATCAACTGGCCCTTGTCGTCTTCCGCGCCGCGCGCCACGATGATCTTGCGCCCGTCCGCATGGCTGGTGACCACCGGTTCGAACGGCGGGCGGTGCCACAAGTCCAACGGATCGACCGGCTGAACGTCGTAGTGGCCATAGAACAGGACATGCGGCCGCGACCCGGTGTTGCCGTTGCTCTTCGCGACGATCGCGGGATGGCCTTCGGTCGGGCGAACCTCCGAAGCGAAATTCAGCGTCGCGATATCGGCCGCGAGATGATCGGCGGCCGCCTTGCAGTCGCCCACGAACGCCGGATCGGCCGAGATCGATTTGATCCGTAGCAGCGCGAACAGCCGCTCCAGGCTGTTGTCGAAATCGGCGTCGATGTGGTCGAGGACGGTTTGCAGTTGCGACGTGCCGGGCATTCTGTTTCCCCTTAAGTTGCGGGCCGGACAATCTTTCAGATTCGCGGTTGCGCGACGAAATCCGAATGCGGATCGCTCGCCGGCGGCGGATTCAGGATATGCCAGGCCAGTGCGGCCACCAGCACGAGAGTCGCCGCGAGGTTGTTTCCGGCGGCCTGAAGAATCTTCGGAAATACCGGCAACGACAGCGCCATCAGCACAAATGATGCGCCGAGCGCCAGGCGCGATATCGAGCGCGCCTTCGGCCGGTCATCGAGCGCGGCGCGATGAAACAGAACCGTGATCGGAAAGAACAGCCACACGAAGTAATATTGACGCGCCAGCGGCGATGCGATCGTCATCAGGCAGAATAGAATCCCGACCTCCTCGGCGATCGATCGCTGCGTCATGTTCGCCCGCGCTGGAATAATGGCGATGAAGCCCAGCCCGATCGCGGCGAAGACAGCCAGCACGATTCCATTCGCCGTCTTGTAATCGACATCGACGACATTCATGTATTGCGCCGGCTTGGCGGGATCGATCTGGTTATAGTTGACCGGACGCACCAGCCGATGCGTGACGGCGATGATGGACTGGTTGACCCAGGACCAGTTCTGGGCGTCACGCTGCCCGAACCCATGCTCCGAATTCGATCCGACCATGCCGCGATACCATGTGGTCAGTTCCGACACGTTGCGGTCGAAGCCGCGGATCGGAGCCGGCGCCAGAAACAGCAAAACGCCCAGGAACGCGACCATGCTTATCGCGCTCTTCCAATGGCGGCGCCAAAGCAGATAGGGCAGCACGGCGACGGGAAAGACCTTGATGGCCGCCGCGAGCGCAAACATGCTTCCCGACAGCCACCCGCGCCCCCGCCACAGGCTCCAGAATCCGAGCAGCATCATCGCGAGAAGAACGAGGTTGGGCTGCCCGAGATCGAACATGTCAAAGACAAAGGGAATCGTGACGATTCCCGGCAAGGCTTCGAGCCAGGGATCCGGCGTCTTGCCTGACCCTGTCATGGCGTTGGAGAGTTGCGCCGTCATCCACCATGCGGCGGCGTTGAGAAGAGACAGGCCAAGATACAGCGGAATCTTTCCCAACGCGCTCGGCACGGCGAGCAGGATGGCCGACAACGGCGGGTACAGGAAGGCAAAGCCGTCGTTCGGCGCTTGCGGATACAGATCGCCGCCGTGCAGGATCTGCTGCCCGGCCCAGTACCACAGCGGATAATCCTTGGTCTTGCCGTGGCCCCAGATCTCCGGGACGAGAACGTCAGCGGTCAGCAGGATGCAGGCCACGAGAAACAGGACATCCAGCGGACGCCGGAGCGACGGCCATCTCAGCACGAGCGTTTTTCCATTATCGCCGCAGCAATCCTCCGAGCGCGCCGCGCACCAGCGCGCGCCCGACCGAACTGCCCACCGAGCCGCCGACCGACTTGCCGATATCGGCGGCGACCCCTCCGACAACCTTGTTGGTGACGGAGCGCGTGAGGTTGCGCGCGATCACCTGCCCGGTCGACAACCTCCCGCGGGGCGTATTGGTCCCGAATACGCTGCCGACGATCGATCCGATCTGGTCGAGAATTCCACCGCCCCCCGCTCCGCCTGCATTGGCCGCAGTGTCCCCGACCCGCTTCTGAAGCACCTCATAAGCCGATTCGGAATCGATCGCGGTATCGTACTTTCCCTTCACCGGGCTGCCGGCCATGATCGCCTTGCGTTCCTCAGGCGTGACCGGGCCGATCCTCGCCGACGGCGGCCGCACCATCACACGTTCGACCATAGCCGGCGTTCCGTTGCCTTCGAGGCACGATACCAGAGCCTCGCCCTTGCCGAGTTCGGTGATGACCTGCACCGTGTTCAGCTTCGGATTCGGCCGGAACGTCTGCGCCGCGGCGGCGACGGCCTTCTGGTCGCGCGGCGTGAAGGCGCGCAGCGCGTGCTGAACCCGGTTGCCGAGCTGAGCCAGCACCTTGTCCGGGACATCGATCGGGTTCTGGGTGACGAAATAAACCCCGACGCCCTTGGAGCGGATCAGCCGCACCACCTGCTCGATCTTGTCCATCAGCGCCTTGGGCGCATCGTTGAACAGAAGGTGGGCCTCGTCGAAGAAGAACACTAGCTTCGGCTTCGGCGGATCGCCGACTTCAGGCAACCGTTCGAACAGCTCCGACAGCATCCACAACAGAAGCGTCGCATAAAGCCGCGGGCTTTGCATCAGCTTGTCGGCGACCAGGATGTTGATCATGCCGCGACCGTCGCGATCGGTACGCATGAAATCCGTCAAATCCAGCGCCGGCTCACCGAAAAATCTGTCGCCGCCTTGGTTTTCAAGCACCAGAAGCTGGCGCTGGATGGCTCCCACGCTTTGCTTCGACACATTGCCGTATTGCGTCGTCAGTTCTGACGCACGTTCGGCAATGAAGGAAAGGATGGCGCGAAGATCCTTCATGTCGAGCAGGAGCAATCCCTGTTCGTCCGCCACCCGAAAGGCGATGTTGAGCACGCCCTCCTGCGCCTCGCTCAAATCCATCATCCGGGACAATAGCAGCGGACCCATTTCCGACACCGTGGCGCGCACCGGATGGCCCTGCTCACCGAAAACATCCCAGAAAATTGTCGAGAACTGATCGGGCTGGAACTCAAGCCCCATCGTCCTGGCGCGGTCGAGGATGAAATCCCTGGCTTCGCCCGGTTCTGAAATGCCGGACAGATCGCCTTTGATATCGGCGACGAAGACCGGCACGCCCGCGCGAGAAAATCCTTCCGCCATCACCTGAAGCGATACGGTTTTTCCGGTACCAGTGGCGCCGGTGACGAGACCGTGTCGATTGGCGAGGCCCAGCGTCAGCCATACCGGCTGCTCACCCTTGCCGATGAAGATGCCCTGATCGGTATCGCCGATCCCGGTCGCGGTCTTCGCCATGAGCGCCTCTTTTTGTGATCCGTCGTCGAACTCTTATTCTACTTCAAGTTCCGCGCCGATTGAAGCCGGCCAAACGCCGCGAGAACGCTCGAAATCTTCCGGCCGAGCTACACGCGGATCATCGCCACGGAATCATTCTAACCGGCGGCAGACGATCGCGTCTTTTTGACCTGAGTCAGGCAGGCGAGTCTTGCATCTCGGCAACACTCGCGGTGCGATTGCATGTCAACAGCCGTTTGTCCTGTTTCCTGACTTGTCTTTCGCGTCTCGGGCATATCAAGATGAACGTATAAATAACGAGCCGGCGAGCAACCGGCGGAGGCGGGGTACCATGAACGATCTGGTGGAGCGGCATGCCGCGACAGCTGGCATCGCTGTCGCGCGAGCGGCTGTCGGTACGATTCCGGTCTTTCACAGCAGGGAAAGGCTAGCCGGCAAGGTTCAATCCTGGATTGAAGCAAAGTTCGGAGCCGGCGCGGAGAACGCGATCACGGCTTCCCGAACCCGGATGGGCCGTTCGACGTTCGCCGGCATCCAAAAAGCATCCCGGCATCCCCGAACGTCATGACGTACTCGATCTCCAAGCTCGAAGGACTGAGCGCTTTCGAGGCCAAGAAGCTGAGGTCGATCGGCATTCGAACAACCGAGGCTTACCTCGAAGCGGCGCGCACGTCGAAAGGCCGCAAGGCGCTCACCGCCAGGACCGGCATCAGCGAACAGCAACTGCTGGAGTGGGCCAACCTCGCCGACTACATGCGCATTCCCGGAATGGGCAACGGCAAGACCAAGCTACTGCGCGCGGCCGGCGTCACCACGGTACGGGAACTGACGCACCGCAATCCGGCACGGCTGGCTCAGGCCATGAAAGATGCGAACGCCGAGCGCAAGCTTGTCAGCGCCCTTCCCTCGGAGAAGTCGATCGGCGACCTGATCGCGCAAGCACGAAAGCTTCCGCTCAAGATCACCTATTGAACTTCCATCGTTGCAATCCGGGCTCTCCTGGAAAGCTTTTCGCGTCTTGACAGCATGTCCGGGACCGCGCAAAGCCACCGCATGACGTCGGCGGATTCCATGTCCAGACCTGTGACGAATGATGCACGTCATCCCGCGCTTGAGGCGCTGCTGTCGCGCCCCTGTCCGGCGGTCATGGGGATCCTGAACATCACCCCCGACTCGTTCTCCGACGGCGGTCAGTTCATGACGCCCGACCGGGCCGTGGCGCAGGCGCGCCGCATGATCGCGGACGGGGCCGACATCATCGATATCGGCGCGGAGTCCACCCGTCCCTACGGCTCGCAGCCGGTGTCGCGCGACGAGGAGATGCGGCGGCTGGAGCCGGTGCTCGCCGCGGTGGCCGCGCTCGGAGTTCCCGTCTCCATCGACAGCATGAAGTCCCCGGTGGTGAAGTGGGCGCTTGCGAACGGGGCCGCGATCGCCAACGACGTCTGGGGATTGCAGCGCGATCCGGACATGGCCCGCGCCGTCGCCGCGCATAACGCGCCCGTCATCGTCATGCACAACCGGGACCGGCCCGATGATACGCTCGATATCATGCGGGACATCGCCGCGTTCTTCGAGCGATCGTTGACCATCGCGGCGCAAGCCGGCATACCCGCCGGCCGCATCGTCCTCGATCCGGGAATCGGATTTGGCAAGACGCCGGAGCAGAGCATGGCCGTGCTGGCCCGGCTCGTTGAATTGCGGACCTTCGGATTGCCGGTTCTGGTGGGCGCGTCCCGCAAGCGCTTCATCAGCACGGTTGTGCCATCAGAGCCGCAGCAACGGCTGGGCGGCTCGCTCGCCGCGCATCTGATCGCGGCAAGAGGCGGCGCGCGCATCATTCGCACACACGATGTGGCCGACACGGTGCAGGCGCTGCGGGTGGCGCACGCCATCGAGTCCGCAACACAGCCGGGATCACTTGCACCATGACCGATACGATTTTTATCCGCGGCCTCGTCATTCACGCGCAGCACGGCGTCATGCAGCATGAGACCGAAGTCGGACAGCGCTTCGTGATGGACATCGAATTGTCGACCGACCTGTCCGAATCCTCCCGCACCGATCGGCTCGCCGATACGGTGTCCTATGCCGGCGTGGTGGCGACGGCCAGCGCCGCCTTCAAGGACGCCAACTACAAGCTGCTCGAACGCGCCGCGGGAGCGGTCGCCGATGCGGTGCTGGCGGCGTTTCCGCGCGTGATCACGATCAAGGTCACCGTGCACAAGCCGCACGCGCCGATCGCGGCGATCTTCGACGACGTCGGCATTTCGCTCACCCGAAGCAGGGCCTAGCCGTCGCGATGGCCAGCGTCCTGATCGCGCTCGGAGGCAACGTCGGAGACGTCAGGCAGACGTTCCGCAAGGCGATCGCCAACATCTGCGGCATGGCGCAGGCCGGGCTTCTCGCCCGTTCGTCGGACTACGCCACGCCGCCATGGGGCGAGGAGAACCAGGCTCGTTTCATCAACGCCTGCATCGAGATCGACACCGGCCTCGACCCGCACGCGCTGCTGTACACGCTGCACAGGATCGAGAAGAAGTTCGGCCGCGACCGCGGCACCGAACAACGCTGGGGGCCGCGCACGCTGGATCTCGACCTGATCGCCTATGACGACGCCGTTCTCGACAGGCCGGAGCTGACGCTGCCGCATCCGCGCCTGTTCGAGCGCGCCTTCGTTCTGGTTCCGCTTGCCGAAATCGCGCCGGATCGCGTGATCGCAGGGCGGACACCGGCCGAGGCGCTGGCCGACATATCGACCGCCGGAATCGAGCGCCTGCCCGACCTCGACTGACCCGGCCGCAAACGACCGTTTGGCTTGTCCGCCGCCGCGTGGCAATTTGGAAGTTCGGATTCTGCCGGACACGAGCGCATCAATGCCCGCTGCTCCCCATGAGCCCATCGATCCGCCGCTGGCGGCCGATTTCACAGCGGCGACGGCGGCCGACTGGCGCAAGCTGGTCGATGGCGTGCTGAAGGGCGCGCCCTTCGAGAAGCTGGTCGCAAAGACCTATGACGGTCTCAGGATCGAACCGATCTACACGCGCGCGAAAGGCGCGTCCGCGATCGCCGGCCGCGCCGCGGCCACGCCATGGCGGATCATGCAGCGGATCGATCATCCCGACGCCGCGCTGGCCAACGCGCAGGCGCTGCACGATCTCGACAACGGCGCCACCGGCCTGACACTGGTATTCGCGGGGGCCAACGGCGCGCGCGGTTTCGGGTTGCCGCCGACCGCCGAGGCTGTCGCCAAAGCGCTGGACGGCGTCTTTCTCGATGCGGGCATTTCAATCGAGTTGCAGATCGCTCCGCCGTCGCGCGAGGTCGCGTTCCAGATCGCGGACGGCATCAAAGCCAGGGGAGTCGACCCCGCCGCCTGCGATATCCGCTTCGGTCTCGATCCGCTCGGCGCCTGCGCGACCTCCGGATCCAGCCCCGGCGAATGGGCTGAGATCATTGCTGCCGCGACGGAGACCGCGAAGACGCTCGCCGCCCGGGGTTTCCATGGGCCGTTCCTTGCCGCCGACGGCCGCGTGATCCACGACGCCAGCGGATCGGAGGCTCAGGAACTTGCCTTCGTCCTTGCGTCGGCGGTCGCATATCTCCGCGCGCTTGAAAGCGCCGGCATCGCGCTCGATGACGCGCGCGGCATGATCCATGCGCGGCTTGCCGCCGACGCCGACCAGTTCCTGACGCTGGCCAAATTCCGCGCGCTGAGGCTGTTATGGGCGCGGGTCGAGCAGGCTTGCGGCCTCGCGCCGAAGCCGTTGCTGATCGCCGCCGAAACCGCATGGCGGATGCTGACCCGGCGCGACCCCTACATGAACATGCTGCGCGCCGCCGTCGCGGCATTTTCGGCGGGCCTCGGCGGCGCTGACAGCATCTGCACGCTCCCGCATACGCTGGTATTGGGCCTGCCCGACGGCTTCGCGCGGCGCATGGCGCGCAACACGCAACTCATCCTGCTGGAGGAATCCAACCTCGCCAAAGTCGCGGATCCGGCGGCAGGCTCGGGCGGCATCGAAGCCCTGACGCGCGAGCTGTGCCAAAGGAGTTGGTCGCTGTTTCAGGATATCGAGAAAGCGGGCGGAGCGTTCGCCGCCCTCGAACAGAACCTGATACAGCGCAGCGTCGCCGCGACCCGCGCGGAGCGCGAAGCCAATGTCGCAAAACGACACGACGTCCTCACCGGCATCAGCGAATTTCCCGACCTGCACGAGACGCCGGCCGACGTGCTCGACGTCGAGCCGGTGATGCTCGCGCCCTGCGGCGAGGCGAAGGTCACCTTCGAAGCGCTGACGCCGATACGGCTGGCCATCCCCTTCGAACGACTGCGCGACCGTTCCGACGATTGGCTCAAGGCCGCCGGCGCGCGGCCGAAAATCCTGCTCGCCACGCTCGGCGCCCCTGCCGACTTCGCCGCCCGCGCGAGCTTTGCCCGGAGCTTCTTCGAGGCCGGCGGCATCGAGGCGGTTGAAGACGACGGGCGGCAAGAGGACCTTGAAGCCGGCCTCGCCGCCGCCTTCAAGGCGTCCGGCGCGCAACTGGTCTGCCTGTGTTCCTCGAACCGGATCTATGCCGATCGGGCAACCGCAGCGGCGCGGGCCTTACACGCCGCGGGCGCGCGCCATATCTATCTGGCGGGACGACCGGGAGAACTGGAAGCCGCCCTGCGGCTGGCCGGCGTGCAGGATTTCATTTTCGCGGGCGTCGATGCGCTCGCAATGCTGAACGAGGTCTGGCAGCGACTGGAGCAACCATGACAGAGCAGATGAACCCGTCGCTGACCGGCGGATGCCAGTGCGGCGCCATCCGCTTCGCGACGACGGCCTCCCCGGTGCGCATCAGCATCTGCCACTGCCGCATGTGCCAGAAAGCGGCCGGCGCGCCGTTCGCGTCTTTCGCCGAAATCCCGCGCGAGAACTTCCGCTGGACCCGCGGCGCGCCGGCGACGTTTCGCTCGTCCTCCATCGCGGAACGCGCGTTCTGCGCTGCCTGCGGCACGCCATTGGGTTTCAGTCGCATCGGCGGCCCCTGCATCGAGATCATGACCGGCGCTTTCGACCGGCCCGACCTGCTGGTGCCGACCGGGCAATATGGAACGGAGTCCCGGCTCGGCTGGGTCGCGACCATCGTCAACCTGCCGAGCCATACCACAAACGAAAACTACGGACCGGAGAAGATGGCGACCATCATCAGCCACCAGCATCCGGACCATGACTGAATGATGATGACCCTCATTCCGGATTTCGCCGATGTCGCATTCGAGCCGGTCGCGCCTCCTGCCGCTGAAAGCGCCGAACGGTCTCGGGAATTGTGGCTGACGCCCGAGGGCATTCCGGTCAAACCCTCCTACTCGGAAGCCGATCTCGACGGGATCGACTTCCTCGATACATGGCCCGGCATCGCGCCTTACCTGCGCGGCCCCTACCCGACCATGTACGTCAACCAGCCCTGGACTATCAGGCAATATGCTGGGTTCTCGACGGCGGAGGACTCCAATGCCTTCTATCGGCGTAACCTCGCCGCCGGCCAGAAGGGGCTGTCGGTCGCCTTCGACCTCGCCACCCATCGCGGCTACGACTCCGATCACCCGCGCGTTTCGGGCGACGTCGGCATGGCCGGCGTCGCGATCGATTCCATCTACGACATGCGCACGCTGTTCGCCGGCATCCCGCTCGACCGGATCAGCGTGTCGATGACCATGAACGGCGCGGTGCTTCCGATCCTCGCGCTGTTCGTCGCGGCGGCCGAGGAACAGGGCGTGCCGGCGGAAAAACTCTCGGGCACCATTCAGAACGACATCCTCAAGGAGTTCATGGTGCGCAACACCTATATCTATCCGCCCGCGCCTTCGATGCGGATCGTCTCCGACATCTTCGCCTACACCTCGCGCAAGATGCCGAAATACAATTCGATCTCGGTCTCCGGCTATCACATGCAGGAAGCCGGCGCGACGCAGGACCTCGAACTGGCCTATACGCTGGCCGACGGCGTCGAATATGTCCGCGCCGGCCTCAAAGCGGGCCTGGATATCGACCGCTTCGCGCCGCGGCTGTCGTTCTTCTGGGCGACCGGCATGAACTTCTTCATGGAAGTCGCCAAGATGCGCGCCGCGCGGCTGTTGTGGGCCAGGCTCATGAAGCCGTTCAACCCGAAGGATCCGCGCTCGCTCAGTCTGCGCACCCATTGCCAGACTTCCGGCTGGTCGCTGACCGCGCAGGACGTCTTCAACAACGTGATCCGCACCGCGATCGAAGCGATGGCGGCGACGCAAGGCCATACCCAATCGCTGCACACCAACGCGCTCGACGAGGCTTTGGCGCTGCCGACCGATTTCTCCGCCCGCATCGCCCGCAACACCCAGCTTTTCCTGCAACAGGAGAGCGGCACTACGCGCATCATCGATCCCTGGGGCGGCTCGCATTACGTCGAACGGCTCACGCACGACCTCGCAACGAAGGCCTGGGGCCATATTCGCGAAGTCGAGGAACTCGGCGGCATGGCCAGGGCGATCGAGGCCGGCGTGCCGAAGCTGCGCATCGAGGAAGCGGCGGCCCGGACGCAGGCCAGGATCGACGCGGGAGCGCAGGTCGTGATCGGCGTCAACAAGTACAAGCCGGAGCATGAGACGCCGATCGACGTGCTCAGGATCGACAACAGCGCCGTCCGCCGCTTGCAGATCGAGAAACTGAAACGATTGCGCGGCGAGCGCAGGCAGAAGGATGTCGATGCCGCGCTGGCGGCGCTGACGCGCTCGGCCGGCGAAGGCAACGGCAACCTGCTGGCGCTCGCGATCGACGCCGCGCGCGCCAAGGCGACCGTCGGCGAAATTTCCGACGCGATGGAGAAGGTGTTCGGCCGGCATCGCGCCGAGATCAGGTCGATCACCGGGGTCTACAAGCGCGAGGTGTCCGCGATGTCCGACAAGGTGGAGAAGCTGCAACGGCTCATCGACGCCTTCGATGAGGCCGAGGGTCGCCGCCCGCGAATTCTCGTCGCCAAGATCGGCCAGGACGGCCACGACCGCGGCCAGAAAGTGATCGCGTCCGCCTTCGCCGATATCGGCTTCGACGTCGATATCGGACCGCTGTTCGCGACGGCGGAGGAAGCCGCGCGGCAGGCGGTCGAAAACGACGTGCATATTCTCGGCGTGTCCTCGCTCGCCGCCGCGCACCTGACCGCCGTGCCGGCATTGAAGGCCGCGCTGAGAAAGCACGGCCGCGACGACATCATGATCATCGTCGGCGGCGTGGTGCCGCCGCAAGACTACGATGCGCTTTATAAAGCTGGCGCGGAGGCGATCTTTCCTCCCGGCACGGTGATCGCGGACGCCGCCGAAGACCTGATCCGCAAGCTCAGCGCGCGGCTCGGCCACGGCGCGGCGGCGGAGTAGCGCAGGAGTTTTTTCTCCACAATGACCGTCATGCCCGCGCTTGTCGCGGGCATCCACGTCTCTATGATCCGGACTCCAGGACGTGGATGGCCGGGACATAGGCGAGCGAAGCGACGCCGTTCTTCGAACGGCTATGCCCGGCCATGACGAGGGGTTGCCATGATCACCAGACTCGGTTCCATTGTGAATCCGCTTCAAAAATTTTCATGTCTTGCGGTAATGCTGGTACTCGCAGGCGTCGCTCCCGCCATCGCGGCCGAAACCAAGCCCGACACCGCCGTCAAGACCAAATACATCGACGCCAGCGTCACGCTCGACAAGCAGATCAGGGCCAATGCGCCGCTGGCGGACAACCTGCTCGCGGAGGGCAAGCGCTGGATCGAGCGCAATCGCGCCGACGCCGCCAAGGAATTCAAGACTTCGCCGGAACTATTCGGCGAAGGCCGTGCGTGGACTTTCGAACGCGGCTACGCCCAAACATCGAATGTCGGCGGCCGGTACGTCAGCATTGTGCGCACCGACTATGTCTATACCGGCGGCGCGCATCCAAATACGCTCATCGATACCATCCTGTGGGACGAAGAGAGCAGGAAGCAGATCAGCATCCGTCCGCTCTTCCAGGAAACCGCCGACAACGGCCCGACGCTGAAAGCGCTGCGCGCCGCCGCCGTCGCCGCCGTGAAGGCCGAGAAGAAAGCACGCGGCATCGCGGATTCCGGCGGCATCGACTGGTACGAAGGCGTGGCGCCGGCGCTGTTGAAGATCGGCGCGATCTCCCTTGCGCCCTCCACGGTCGCCGGCAAAAGCGCCGGCCTCGCGTTTCACTACTCACCTTACGCCGTCGGTCCCTACGCCGAGGGTTCATACACCGTGTTCGTGCCGTGGGAGGCTTTCAAGGCGCACCTCTCGCCGCAGGGCCTTGCGATCTTTGGCGGCGACCGCCCTCCCGATACGAAGCCTGAAGCCAAATGAATCGCCCGCCCGCTATCCCGGGCATTGCCGCCGACATCCGCGCCGGCGATCGCGCGGCGCTGGCGCGCGCCATCACCCTGATCGAAAGCCGCCGCGCCGACCACGAGGCCACCGCGCGCGAACTGGTGCAGGCGCTCTTGCCCGCGACCGGCAACGCGATCCGCGTCGGCATCACCGGCTCACCCGGTGTCGGCAAGTCCACCACCATCGATGCGCTCGGCATCGACCTGATCGCGCGCGGCCACAGGATCGCGGTGCTGGCGGTCGACCCGTCCTCGGTGCGCAGCGGCGGCTCGATCCTCGGCGACAAGACGCGGATGGCGCGGCTGGCGGCGGCGGAAGCGGCCTACATCCGGCCCTCGCCCGCCGCCGGAACGCTCGGGGGCGTCGCGGCCAGAACGCGCGAGGCGATGCTGCTGTGCGAGGCGGCGGGTTTCAACGTGATCCTGGTGGAGACGGTCGGAACCGGACAGTCGGAAACCGCCGTGTCCGACATGACGGATTTCTTTCTCGCCTTGATGCTGCCCGGCGCCGGCGACGAGTTGCAAGGCATCAAGAAGGGCCTTGTCGAACTCGCCGACATGATTGCGATCAACAAGGCCGACGGCGATAACCTGCCGCGCGCCAACGCCGCGGCCGCGGCCTACCGTTCCGCGATGAAGATTCTTGCACCCCGCTCGCAGCACTGGTCGCCGCCGGTGCTGACCTGTTCGGGGCTGACCGGATCAGGCATTCCGGAGTTGTGGCGGAAGATCGTCGAGCACCGCGCCGCGATGAACGCCTCCGGCGAGTTTGCACAGCGGCGCAGCCGGCAGCAGGTGAAGTGGATGTGGTCGATGTTCGAGGATCGCATCAAGGCGCGGCTGCGCAACGATCCCGCGATCCGCGCCAAGGTGAAGGCGACCGAAGTCGCGGTCTCCGAGGGGCGCGTCGCGCCGGCGCTGGGGGCGAGCCGGATCGCGGAGCTGCTGCGGTGAATTGCGCTGCTTCCGCTACCGTCATGCCCGGCCGCAGTCGTTCGAAGGACGGCGTTGTTTCGCTCGCCTATGTGGCGGGCATCCACGTCTTCTCGTGTGGCGAACTTCCGAAAACAAGACGTGGATCGCCGGAACATCTGCGCGAAGACGCGCTTCGCGCTTTTGCCCGGCCATGACGACGCCCCTTCGCATCCTCGTCACCGGCTTCGGCCCGTTTCCCGGCGCGCCGTCCGACTGTGCCGCTGGTTGCGCGACTCGCGAGATTGCGCCGCCCCGCGCTGGGTGACGTCACGATCGCAACCCACATCTTCGATGTCGCGTATGCGACGGTGGATGTTGAACTGCCGCAGCTTCTTGCAACGCATCGTCCGCACGCGCTCCTGATGTTCGGCTTCGCGGCGCGCACACCCTGGCTGCGGATCGAAACGCGCGCGCGAAACGCGGTGACGACGATCTGGCCGGACCAGCGCGGCGCGCGGATTCATAAAGGTTCGATCGCGGGCACGGCGAATGCGCGCGCCTTCGGGCCGCATGTTTTCAGGCTGCTGCGCGCGGCACGCCTGACCGGCATCGACGCCCGCGCCTCGCGCGACGCCGGCAGCTATCTTTGCAATTACCTCTGCTGGCGCGCCATCGAGGCCGCCGATCGTCAGGCGGGACCACGCCTCGCCGCGTTCATTCATGTTCCGCCACTGACGCGGGACGGCTCGGCTCGCATTCCCGGCGGCATCGCGCTGGAACATCTCGTTGATGCAAGCGAGGCCATGTTATTGGAACTGGCGAAAGGGGCACGCCGGGCGGGTTGCGCGTAATCTCGAAAACTCAGGCCGCCCCCCGCGCTCGGTGATGGACAGCCATGTTCGAAACGGGCATTGTGCATTGCAGCAGCGGCATCGATATGGCTGCGTACCGATCTTCCGAGACAAATCGATGACCGACGCCAACATGGACGGGTGGGTATCGCAGACCCATCAGCCGAGAGGGTTTCCCGAATTCGTCGGTCTTGTCGCCTGCATCATGGCGCTGAACCCGATCGCAACCGACATGATGCTGCCGGCAATGCCGGATCTCGGCGATGCCTACGGGATCGCCAATCCCAATCACGTCCAGGCCGTGATCTCGGTATATCTGGCCGGCTTCGGCGCGGGGCAATTCATCATGGGGCCGCTGTCGGACCGGTTCGGCCGCCGCCCGATCCTGATCGGCG
>CAZOOO010000018.1:0-25244 GCA_964581435.1 uncultured Hyphomicrobiales bacterium
ACATTTGCAGGAAACCCCTGCCGCAACGGGATGCAAATGTTAGAATCAGACCACTGGATGACAAGCCCACGCGAATTGCGCTGCGGCGATCGGAAAGCAATCCGGACTGCAAATGGACAAGGTCGAATGCGTGGTCGTGGGCGCAGGCGTGGTCGGGCTTGCGATCGCGCGGCGGCTCGCACGAGCCGGCCGCGAGGTGATCGTTCTCGAAGCTGCCGACAACATCGGAACGGGAACGTCGTCGCGCAACAGCGAGGTGATCCACGCCGGCATCTACTATCCCGCCGGCAGCCTGATGGCGCGGACTTGCGTCAGCGGCCGCCCGGCCCTCTACGCTTATTGCCGGGAGTACGGCATTCCGCACCGCGGTTGCGGCAAGCTGATCGTCGCGACCGCCGAACGTGAGATCGACCGGCTGCGGGCCATCAGAGCGCACGCGGAAGCCAACGGCGTCGAAGACATCCGGTTCCTCAGCGGCGGCGATGCCCGCGCACTCGAACCGGCGCTGCACTGCGTGGCCGCGCTGCTATCTCCGTCGACAGGCATTATCGACAGTCACGCCTTTATGCTGGCTTTGCGCGGTGACGCCGAGCGGGACGGTGCGACGTTCGCATTTCTTACCCCCTTGTTAGGCGCCAAGGCGACGCCTCACGGGCTGGAAATCGAAACCGGCGGCGACGCGCCGATGACGCTCGCCTGCGATCTGCTGATCAATGCCGCCGGCCTGGACGCTCCCGCGGTGGCGCGCCGTATCGAAGGCATGTCCGTAGACCGGATTCCGCCGGCTTATCTCGCCAAGGGAAACTATTTCAGTTGCAGCGTCCGTGCGCCGTTTTCGCGCCTGATCTATCCGGTGCCGGAGCCCGGCGGCCTTGGCGTGCATCTCACGCTCGACCTCGCCGGACAGCCCCGCTTCGGCCCCGACGTGGAATGGATCGAGAGAGCGAATTATGACGTCGATCCGGGACGGGCGGCCCGGTTCTACCCGGCGATCCGGCGCTATTGGCCTGAACTGCCTGACGGCGCCCTGATCCCCGCCTACTCCGGCATCCGGCCCAAGATCGTGCCGCCGGCGGTGGCGGCGCAGGACTTCATGATCGAGGGGCCGGCCGACCACGGCCTGCCCGGGCTGATCAACCTGTTCGGAATTGAGTCGCCCGGCCTGACCTCGTCACTTGCGATCGCCGACCATGTCGCCGCCCTGGCCGCGAAATAGCGAACACCCGCCGGCTCACGACAGATCCGCGAGCGCGAACCAGCAACAGCAAAACGGCCCTCGCTTCATGACCCTCAATAAGTGAGAGATCGGGAATTTAGTGGACGGCCCCGACCGTGGAGAACTTGAGTCTTTCGATCTCGTCCTTGAGCATCAGCTTTCGACGCTTCAACTCGGCAATCCTCAGGTCGTCGGTGGAACTGTGCCTGAGAGCATCGTGCAATTCACTTTCCAGGATGCGATGTTTCCGTTCCAGTTCAGCGAGATGCGCCTGAATTGCCATTCGAACCTCCTCGGTGGGATTGATCCTCAGATTCGCTCCGGACGGTAAAGTCTACATGAACGGCGACGGCTGTCGATGGGACAGAAAGGCCCGTCAATCATATTCGGGAGATTCCGAAAATGAACCGCCCGCATGGAACCCGGCGACTTGCGCGCGGCGCGGGCAAAGGAGATAATTCGCGGGCTGGAACTCGCAACCCCTCGCAAACTCTTCGCGATTCAAGTCAGTACGTCATCATGACCGACGAAGAAGAGCGCGAACTCGGAGCCGAGCTCGCCCGTCTGCAACAGGAACACCGCGACCTCGACGCCGCCATTGATGCGCTGCATCAATCGCCCGCGCCCGATTTGCTGCGGCTACAGCGATTGAAGAAGCACAAGCTGCAATTGCGCGATCGCATCGCCTTCATCGAAGACCAGATCACGCCGGATATCATCGCCTGAACGCTGGGCGCCGGCTCGCATTCGAACGGTCGTCGGTGGTGAATGCCGGTGCTTCTCCAAACGGATCGCGAAGGCATGGCCACTTTCAACGACAGCGCCGCTGCGCCTTGCGACGATACATTTCGCAGTCGGCCTGCTCCAGCGCGCTCGCCGCGTCGGTATGCGGTCCGAGCATGACGACGCCGATCGAGACGCCGGCGGTGATCGCCTCTCCGTGAAAGGTCAATGCCAGCCCGTCGACGATCTCTTCGAGCATCGTTGCCTTGGCTTTGGCGTCGGTCTCGCTGAGATTCCATAACAGCGCGGCGAACTCGTCGCCGCCGAGCCGCCCGATCAGGTCGGACGATCGCACGTGCCGCGACAGCGCTGCGACCACGGCCTTCAGAACCGCATCTCCCGCCGCATGACCGAAAGCGTCATTGACGGGCTTCAGGCGATCGACGTCGAGCACGAACAGCGCGCCGCTCGCATGATAACGCCGGATGTAGGCCAGCGAGCGGCGGAGCTCGCGCTCGAAGCCGCGGCGATTGAGAACGCCCAGAAGATGATCGGTATCGGCAGAGGCCTCGAGATCCGCGATCCGCGCCTGCGCCGCCGCGAGTCGGGATTTGAGACGGCGGATGACGGCCCCGGCGTCCGCCGCCAGGTCAGGTTTCGCCGTTTGGCGCTCGGGACCGACCGCCGTCGGCCGCGCGGCCTTGCGGCGACCAGCCTTGCGCTTGACGGTCAGGGACCGAGCCGCTTTAGGTGTCCTTTTCATCATCGCAAGGCTTGCCGCCGTTTACCAAGAAAGGATATAGCGTTTTCGCGCGAAGCATGTCCTCGGGCTTGAGCCCTGAGGATGGAGCCGGTTCGCGTGAGGAAGCCGCGTCAAAACAACAATCCAGAATTTCGTTTCCGATTCAATCGGAAGCGAATCCTGGTTCATTCCCGACTGCTTGCCTCGTCAAGACGCCTTCCTATAATCTTGAAACGGTTTTCCGGATTCTCGAAAAACAAATAGATAAATGACCGCCGTTGTCGCCATCATCATGGGAAGCCAGTCGGATTGGGAGACCATGCGCCACGCCGCGGAAACGCTGGCCGCGCTCGGCATCACCAGTGAAAACCGGATTGTCTCCGCGCACCGCACACCTGAAAGACTGTTTACATTCGCCAGGGGCGCCAAGGCCGAGGGGTTCAAGGTCATCATCGCCGGCGCGGGCGGCGCGGCGCACCTGCCCGGCATGACGGCTTCGCTGACGGAACTTCCGGTGCTTGGCGTACCCGTCGAATCCAGGGCGCTTGCCGGGGTCGACTCGCTCTATTCCATCGTTCAGATGCCGGCCGGCATTCCGGTGGGGACGCTTGCGATCGGCAAGGCCGGCGCCATCAATGCGGCGCTGCTGGCGGCGAGCGTGCTGGCGCTCAATGATCCGCCGCTCGCAGACCGTCTTGCCGCGTGGCGCAAGCGGCAGACCGATGCGGTGGCCGGACACCCGGAGGAACCAGCGTGAGCGGTTCTCGGCGGCTGACGCTCAAACCGGGCGGCACCATCGGAATTCTCGGCGGCGGCCAGCTTGGCCGGATGCTGGTCATGGCGGCCGCACGCCTCGGCCTCAAGTGTCAGGTGTTCTCGCCGAACCCGGATTCTCCCGCATTCGACGTCGTGCAGAACGCCACCTGCGCCGAATACGCCGACGTCGAGGCGCTGGAGTTGTTCGCCACCGACGTCGATGTCATCACCTATGAATTCGAGAATGTCCCGGCGGCGACCGCGATGATCCTCGCCGCACGCCGGCCGGTGCTGCCGGATCATCGTATCCTGGAAACGGTGCAGGACCGCTTGCTTGAGAAGAATTTCGTCACCGGCCTGGGTATCAGTACCGCCGCCTATGCCGACGTGGCGTCGGCGCAGGGGCTTCGCGAAGCGATCAACGTCATCGGCCTGCCCGCCGTGGTCAAGACCCGCCGCTTCGGCTACGACGGCAAGGGGCAGGCTATCATTCGCGCGGGCGACGACCTTGATCAGGTGTGGGACAATCTCGGCACAAAGTCGGCGATCGTGGAAGCCTTCGTGCCGTTCGAGCGCGAGATTTCCGTGATCGCCGCGCGCGGCGTCGATGGCGGCGTCGAATGTTTCGACGTGACCGAGAACGAACACCACGATCACATCCTGAAATACTCGCGCGCGCCGGCCGCGATTCCTGATGCGCTCGCCGCGCAGGCTCGCGACATCGCCGAAAGAATTGCCGCCGCGCTTGACTATATCGGCGTTCTGGCCGTGGAGATGTTCGTGGTGCCCGGCGCGAGCGGGCCTGCGCTGCTCGTCAACGAGATCGCGCCGCGGGTCCACAACTCCGGTCACTGGACGCTGGACGGCGCCTCGGTCTCGCAATTCGAGCAGCACATTCGCGCAATCGCCGGCTGGCCGCTCGGCAAGCCGGTCCGGCAGGGCCACGCCGTCATGACAAACCTGATCGGCAAGGACGTCCTCGATTACCGGCGATGGCTCACCGTGCCCGGCGCCGCCGTACATATCTACGGCAAGGGCCCCCCGCTTCCCGGCCGCAAGATGGGCCATGTGACGGAGATCAAGGGCTGCGACCGATAACGGTCGCCGGCTCGCGCCGACACGCTCATCATGCGCGGACTCGATCCGGACACTCATCTGGCCAAAAGCATCGTCCTTGCCGGGCCAAGCCCAGCAAGGACTTCCAGGAATAATCCGCTACTTTCCCGCGACGACGCCTTCCGGCTCATTGCTGAGCCCGCGATAAACCACGCCGCCGATGATGCCGCCGATCAGCGGCGCCACCCAGAACAGCCAGAGTTGCTCCAGAGCCCAGCCGCCGACGAACAGTGCCGGACCGGTGCTGCGCGCCGGGTTGACCGAGGTGTTGGTGACGGGAATGCTGACGAGGTGAATCATCACCAGCGCGAGCCCGATCGCCAGCGGCGCAAAACCCGCCGGGGCCTTGCCGTGGGTCGATCCCATGATGACGAACAGGAACATGGCCGTCATCGTCACCTCGGTGATGAAGCCGGCCATGAGGCTGTAATGACCGGGCGAGTGCTCACCGTAACCGTTCGATGCGAAGCCCTTGGCGACGTCGAATCCTGCCGCACCGCTGGCGATCACATAGAGAAGCGCCGCGGCGGCGACCGCCCCGATTACCTGCGCAACGACGTACGGCACCACCTGCGCCGCCGGAAACCGGCCGCCGGCGACCAAACCCACCGTGACCGCCGGATTGAGATGGCAGCCTGAAATATGCCCGATCGCGTAAGCCATGGTGACAACGCTCAGACCGAAGGTCAAAGCCACGCCCAACAGCCCGATGCCGACCTCCGGAAACGCCGCCGCGATGACAGCGCTGCCGCATCCCATAAAGGTCAGCCAAAAAGTACCAATCAGTTCGGCCGCGTATTTCCTGACATCCATGACACGCCTCTCTCTTGGTTGGGGAATCAACCACCCCGATTCGGCTGCTATAGAACCCCGATGCGAGGCATTTCTGAACCCCAATCGCGCTTCTCCGGAGGAATTCCACCTGAATTTTGGGCGCTTCTGGCAAACCGAACCGTCGCCCACCGGTGGACATCAGCGTCTTGATCTGATATATTGACGCACTTGACGTGGAGGGCATGGCCTTTGTCGGCCCTTCGCTGTCTGAAAAATTCTCACCCCGAGCTCTTGAAAAGAGGATGCCGCGTGCAGGTTCTCGTTCGCGATAATAATGTCGATCAAGCCCTCAAGGCGCTGAAGAAGAAGATGCAGCGTGAGGGAATTTTCCGCGAAATGAAGCTCCGCGGCCATTACGAAAAACCCTCCGAAAAGAAGGCGCGCGAAAAGGCCGAGGCCGTGCGCCGCGCCCGCAAGCTCGCGCGCAAGAAGATGCAGCGCGAAGGCCTGCTGCCGATGAAACCGAAGCCGGTTTTTGGCGCGGGACCTGGAGCCGGCCGGGGTGGTGCAGCCGCTGGCCCTCGTGGACCGCGCTGAACGATCATGTCAATCGACAATGAATTAAGCGCGGGCCTCAGGCCCGCGCTTAATTCATTTGCTGCATGCTGACGGATATTCGCGGCACCGTCTGGATCGATAGCCGATTTCGCGACCGAAAGCATATCATCGGCGACAGGCTTGACTCCTTCACCGCTTCGCCGGAACGGTGAAGGACCTTATCTCCACCTTTGTGAGGTGACGCGTTTTCTTCGCGCGAACAAGTTCCATCCTCGGGTCGAGCCCCGGTTTTTACCGAGACCGGCAAAGGGGAAAACCGGCAGGTCGGGATTGGGGTTGTAGCCGGGTTTTCCGGTGCGCTCGATCCAGTCAATTCGGATCAGGCCGAGTTTGGTCAGTTGACCTTCTTCCAGTTCGACTTTTACTTCACGTGCATCAGCATCATAAGCATTCCAGATAAGCTCGAAAATGGCCGCAAGCGGTTTTGCAGTTGTATCCCGCTGAATGTGGTCGTTTTCGACTTTAACTTAAATTTGCTGCACGTTTAGGCCCTCGGTGAGCGCTCAATTCTTGAACCGGTCCCATGTGGGACAAGCAAAACCTGCCCGAGGACACGCTTCGCTCGAAACGTTCTGAAGCGGAACGCTGCCGTAGTCGGGGACGAGACGGTGTAAAGCCCAGCCGGTCCAGGCATCAAAAGCAAAACGACCAGCGCGGTAAAATCCGCGCCGGCCGCAGCATTGGAAAGATTTATCCGGCGCGCTTGGCGGCGTTCTTTTTTGACTTCTTCGCTTTTGCCTTTTTCCCTTTTACCTTCCTCGCCGTCGTCTTCACGGCAGTTTTCTTTTTGCCGGTCTTCCTGGCGGCGAGAAAGACGCCGACTTTCTTCGCGGAGCGTCCAACTTCCCCGACCGCGGCGCGAAGCCTTGCCGGCGTCACCTTGAACTTCTTCGACCAGTACCGGACTTCATAGGGCTGGGTCAGCGCGATCAGCGCCCGGTCGTTCGTCGCACGCTTTTGCAGCTTGAGATAGGCCTCGACTGTCCTGGCGGAACGGCCCACAGCCTTGACCGCGGCCTTCAGCTTCAACGGCGTGACCTTGAATTTTTTGGACCAGTAGCGGACCTCGTAGGCTTCACGCAACGCGATCAAGCGGCCGTCGCTTCCGCCGCGCTTCGCCTTGTTGTCCACCATAGCGGCCTCCCGCCGTTGAACTCCGCCGTATCACATCGCCTTGACGATATTCTCCGTCATCTTCTTGGCATCGCCAAGCAGCATCATGGTGTTGTCGCGATAGAACAGTGGATTGTCGATGCCGGCATAGCCCGACGCCAGCGAGCGCTTGATGAACATCACCGTGCCGGCCTTCCAGACCTGCAACACCGGCATGCCGTAGATCGGCGAAGACTTGTCCTCCTCCGCCGCCGGATTGGTGACATCGTTGGCGCCGATGACGAAGGCGACATCGGCCTGGGCGAATTCCGAATTGATGTCCTCAAGCTCGAACACCTCGTCGTAAGGCACGTTGGCCTCGGCCAGCAGCACGTTCATGTGGCCGGGCATCCGGCCCGCAACCGGATGGATCGCGTATTTGACCTCGACGCCTTCCTTCTTCAGCGCGTCCGCCATCTCGCGCAGCGCGTGCTGCGCCTGCGCCACCGCCATGCCGTAGCCGGGGACGATGATGACCTTGGAGGCGTTCTTCATGATGAAGGCCGCGTCCTCGGCCGAGCCGAGCTTGGCCGGCTTCTGCTCGCCGCTCCCGCCCCCGGCCGCCGCCGTCTCGCCCCCGAAGCCACCGAGGATCACCGAGATAAAGGAGCGATTCATCGCGTGGCACATGATGTAGGACAGTATCGCGCCGGAGGAGCCGACCAGCGCGCCGGTGATGATCAGCGCCGAATTGCCGAGCGTGAAACCGATGCCGGCCGCCGCCCAGCCGGAATACGAGTTCAGCATCGAGATCACGACCGGCATGTCGGCGCCGCCGATCGGAATGATCAGCAGCACGCCGATCGTCAGCGCGAGAACCGTGATCAGCCAGAAATCGAGCACGCTGCCCGACACCACCAGCCCGTACATAAAGAAGACCAGGGCGAGAGCGAGCGCGATATTGATGATGTGACGCGCGGGAAGGATGATGGGAGCGCCGCTCATACGGCCCGACAGTTTCAGGAACGCGATCACCGAGCCGGTGAACGTCAGCGCGCCGATGGCGACGCCGAGCGACATCTCGATCAGACTCTGCGCATGGATGTTGCCGGGCGTTCCGATGCCGAAAGCTTCCGGCGCGTAGAACGCACCGGCGGCCACCAGTACCGCCGCCATGCCGACCAGCGAGTGGAACGCCGCGACCAGTTCCGGCATCGACGTCATCGGCACCCGGCGCGCGATCACCGCGCCGATGCCGCCGCCGATCGCAACACCGAGGATCACCAGCACCCACGCCACGGCGTCAGCGGGCGGATGCGCCGCGAGCGTGGTCGCGACCGCGATCGCCATGCCGGCCATGCCGAGGAAATTACCCTGACGGCTCGACGCCGGACTCGACAGCCCGCGCAGTGACAGGATGAACAAGACACCTGCGACGAGGTAAAGCAGCGCGGCAAGATCGGCATTCATGGCGGAGCCCCGGCGTCTCGTCCCAGGCGCGGCGCAACACAAAGCGATGCGGCGCGGAACCGGGACCGTCCCAAACTATGGCGATCCCGGATCGGCGATGCAGCACGGCGCGCCGCCTCGCATCCGGGACACTGGAAGTAACCCTGCATGGAAAAATCTACTTCTGCTTCTTCTTGTACATCGCCAGCATTCGCTGGGTGACGAGAAAGCCGCCGAAGATATTCACACAGGCGAAAATCAGGGCGACGAAACCGAAAGCCCGCGCCCAGCCCGAGCCGGCCGAGATCATGCCGACGCCGACGGCGAGCAGCGCGCCGACCACGATCACCGACGAGATCGCATTGGTGACCGACATCAGCGGCGTATGCAGCGCCGGCGTCACCGACCACACGACGAAATAGCCGACGAATACGGCCAGAACGAAAATCGACAGCCGGAACACGAAGGGATCGACGGCCTCAACGATATGTTCCATCAGAACCTCGTTGCTTTTTTCACCTCTCCCCTTCGGAGAGAGGTCGGCGAACATAGCGAGCCGAGTGAAGGGTGGAAAGATGCTGGATATGAAAACGGCCTCTCACCCGCGCCAAGCGGCGCGACCTCTCCCCGGCGGGGAGAGGTGAGGAAGCGGCGCGCGTCGACGGACAATGACATCACGCGCTTTTCGGCTGGAAGTTCGGATGAACGATCGCACCGTTCCGGGTCAGCGCGGTGGCCTTGACCAGTTCGTCGTCCCAGTTCACCGCGAGCGCCTTGGTCGTCTTGTCGACCAGCGTCTCGATGAACGAAAACAGGTTGCGGGCATACAGGCTCGACGCCGAGGCCGCGACACGGCCGGCGACATTGGTGAAGCCGATGATCTTCACGCCGTTGAGATCGACGACCTTGCCCACCTGGACGCCCTCGATGTTGCCGCCGCGCTCGACCGCGAGATCGACCAGCACCGAGCCCGGCTTCATCGAGCGGACCATCTCCGCGGTCACGAGCCTCGGCGCCGGCCGCCCGGGAATCAGCGCCGTCGTGATGATGATGTCCTGCTTCTTGATGTGCTCCGCGGTCAGCGCCGCCTGCTTGGCCTGATACTCTTTCGACATTTCCTTGGCGTAGCCGCCGGCGGTCTGCGCGTTCTTGAATTCTTCATCCTCGACCGCGAGGAATTTGGCGCCGAGACTTTCCACCTGCTCCTTGGTCGCGGGACGGACGTCGGTCGCGGTAACGATGGCGCCGAGACGGCGCGCGGTGGCGATCGCCTGAAGGCCGGCAACGCCGACGCCCATGACGAACACTTTCGCGGCGGGCACAGTGCCGGCGGCCGTCATCATCATCGGAAATGCGCGGCCGAACGCCTCGGCCGCCTCGATAACGGCACGGTAGCCGGCCAGGTTCGCCTGGCTGGACAGCACGTCCATGACCTGGGCGCGCGTGATCCGCGGCATCAACTCCATCGCGAAGGCCGATACGCCGGCGTCCGCGATCGTCTTGAGCGCCGCTTCGTTACCGTACGGATCCATGATCGCGATCACCAACGCGCCACGCTTGTAGCGCGCCAGTTCGGATGCCTCGGGCCGCCTCACCTTGACGACGATGTCGGCGTCTTTCACGGCATCGGCGCTGACCACCGCTCCGGCGGCGGTGAAGTCCGAATCGGGCACGCCCGATTTGGTCCCGGCGCCCGGCTCGATGGCGACATCCGCGCCGAGCGCCTTGAACTTCTTTACTGTATCGGGTGACGCGGCCACCCGCGGCTCCGACTCATCGATTTCTTTCGCTATGGCAATCTTCATGATGCCTCCCGCAGCCGATGGCCACGCATGACTAAAGCACCAGCCACATTGCTAGCGAGCGGAAATCCAGGACGGCCGGGAACCGGCAATCAGGTGAGGAAAATCGCCATCAGCGAGACGATGATGACCACAGCCACCGTACCGACCGTCCCGAATTTGATGAAGGCATTATACGTCTGCTCGTGCGCCGGGTAATCCATGCCTTCCGCCGTCGAATAAACGATTTCGCTATGATCTGACACGTCGAATCTCCAGCCAGGGTTGATCTTGCCCTTGAGGAATTAGCGCAATCGCGCGGACAGAGCAACGGTGTTACCTTGCTCATCCGCTCCGGCAGGCGGCCCGCCCCCTGAAGAAATCCGTTTTCTCCTGGAGAATACACGCGACAGTTGCGTCCAGACTCGTCGCCGGGCTTCTCGATAAGAGCCTGCGCCAATTTGCCACGCAGCCGCGGCAGTCCATGGGCCGAACCTATCCCATCCCCTCCAGCTCATCGATCATGCCGGCGACGACCGATAATCCGCCATCCCAGAATTCCGGATCCTTGGCGTCGAGTCCGAACGGCTTCAGCAGTTCGGAATAGTGCTTGGTGCCGCCGGCGGCGAGCATCGCCAGATAGCGGTCGGCGAACCCCTCGGACGCGTGTTCATACACCGCGTAGAGCGAGTTCACGAGGCAATCGCCGAACGCGTAGGCATAGACATAGAACGGCGAATGGATGAAGTGAGGAATGTACATCCAGAAGGTCTCGTAGCCCGGCCTGATCTCGATGGCGGGCCCGAGGCTCTCGCCCTGCACGCTGAGCCAGAGCTGACCGATGCGCTCGGCGGTAAGTTCGCCGTTCTTGCGCTCGGTATGAACAGCGCGCTCGAACGTGTAGAAGGCGATCTGGCGCACCACGGTATTGATCATGTCCTCGACCTTGCCGGCCAGAAGCGCCTGCCGCTGCTTCGCGTTCTTCGTTTGCGCCAGCAACCGCTTGAAGGTCAGCATCTCACCGAAGACCGAGGCGGTTTCCGCGAGCGTCAGCGGCGTCGGCGCCATCAGCGCGCCGTTCTTCGCGGCAAGCACTTGATGCACGCCATGCCCCAACTCATGCGCGAGAGTCATCACATCGCGCGGCTTGCCCTGGTAGTTCATCAGCACGTAGGGATGCGCCGACGGCGTGGTCGGATGCGAGAACGCTCCCGGCGCCTTGCCGGGGCGCACCGGCGCGTCGATCCAGCGGTCGGTGAAGAATCGCTCGGCGATACCGGCCATCTCGGCTGAGAATTCGCCATAGGCATTCAGAACCATCTTGCGCGCATCGCTCCAGGGAATGACGCCTGTGGCGGCGAACGGCAGCGGGGCGTTGCGGTCCCAGTGCGCGAGCTTCTTCTTTTTGAACCAGCGCGCCTTCAGCGCGTAGTAACGATGCGACAGCCGCGGATAGGCCGCGCGCACCGAGGCCACCAGGGCGTCAACCACCTCGCGCTCGACGCGATTGTTGAGATGGCGCGAGTCGGCGACATCGTGAAAGCCGCGCCAGCGGTCGGAAATATCCTTGTCCTTGGCGAGCGTGTTGGTGATGAGCGCGAAGGTGCGCTCGTTGGCCTTGAACGTCTTCGCCAGCGCCTGACCGGCCGCCTTGCGCTTTTCGGCCGAGCGATCCTGCAACAGGTTCAGCGTCGGTTCGATCGCGAATTCCTTGTTCCCGATCCTGAACCGCAACCCTGCAATCGTCTGGTCGAACAGCCTGTTCCATGCCGAGTAGCCGGTCTGCGATTTCTCATGAAAGAGCTGCTCGAGGCGATCCTCGAGCTGGTACGGCTTGTCCTTGCGGCTGTCCTCGATCCAGGGGCGATAGTGCCCAAGCTCCGGCGCCTGCATGGCACGCTCGATCACGCCGTCGTCGATGCGGTTGAGCTCCAGCGGGAAAAACAGCAGATGCAGCGACGCGGCCGTCAGACGCTCCGAGATGTCGCCATAGAATTTCGAGATCGCCGGATCGACGCTGTCGCCGGCGTGAACCAAGCCTGCATAGGAGCCGAGCCGGCCCGCAAGATCGTCGATCGCCTCATAGCGGCGCACGGCCTCCGCCAGCCACAGGCCGCCTTCAGGGCTCGACGCTTCCGTCGCGAGCTTGCCCTTGTAGTCCGCCTCGAACGCCTTGCATTCAGCATCGATCCTGTCGAGATCACGCGCGACCTCGGGCGCATCGATCCCGGCATAGAGATCCGCGAGATCCCACTCCGGCAGACCTCCCGCCCCCGATTTCACGGCAACCGCCTTTTTGGCCGGCTTGCGGCGGGAGGCGGGTTTGCGGGCAGCAGCGGATTTGCGTGAGGCGGAGGACGTACGCGCAGCCATTTATCGATCCAGACTTTCTCTAGGAACACCGATCAGGATGAATACCGATCAACGGAAGAGCAGTTTGCGACATGACGGCGCGGCGACAAACCTTAAGAGCGCATTAATCCCCGTCCGCCACAGTGCCCCGATTCGATACAGATAATAATTTGTAGTGCGAGGAATACCATGACCGCCACCATTTTGATCGCCGACGATGACGCGGTGCAGCGTCGTCTCGTCGAAAACATGGTGCGGCGGTGCGGCTATGAAACGATGGTGGTCGAAAACGGCGACGCCGCCGTCGCCGCGGTGACGGCAAGCGACGGCCCGGCGATCGATGCTCTCGTCCTCGATCTCGTGATGCCCGGCCTCGACGGCATGGGCGTGCTCGCGGGAATCCGCGAAGCCGGCCTCAGCATTCCCGTCATTGTCCAGACCGCGCATGGGGGCATCGACAACGTCGTTTCGGCCATGCGCGCCGGCGCACATGACTTCGTCGTCAAGCCCGTCGGCATCGAGCGTCTTCAGGTCAGCCTGCGCAACGCGCTCAACGCCAGCGCGCTGAAGAATGAATTGCAGCGCGTCCGCCACAGCCGCGAAGGCCGCCTCACCTTCGCCGACATCATCACCCGCAGCGAGACCATGGCCGACGTGATGAAGGCCGCGAAAAAGGCGGCGGGTTCGTCAATCCCGGTGCTGATCGAGGGCGAGTCCGGCGTCGGGAAGGAGCTGTTCGCACGCGCGGTTCACGGCACCGGCGACCGCAGCACCAAGCCGTTCGTTGCGGTCAATTGCGGCGCGATCCCCGACAGCCTGGTCGAATCGATCCTGTTCGGCCACGAAAAGGGATCGTTCACCGGTGCAACCGAACGCCACACCGGCAAGTTCGTCGACGCCTCCGGCGGCACGCTGTTCCTGGACGAAGTGAGCGAGTTGCCGCTGGCCGCGCAAGTCAAGCTGTTGCGCGCGCTACAGGAAGGCGCGGTCGAAGCGGTCGGCGGTCACAAGCCGGTCAAGGTGGACGTCCGCATCATCTCGGCCACCAACCGCCGCTTGCTCGATCGCGTCAAGGCCGGACAGTTCAGGGAAGATCTGTTCTACCGCCTGCACGTACTGCCGCTGACCATTCCGCCGCTGCGAAAACGCCGCGAGGACATCCCGAATCTACTCCGGCACTTTCTGGCGCGCTTCTGCGCCGAGGAAAACCGGTTGATCACGGGCATCAGCGGCGAGGCGATGGCCGCCCTGGCGCAACTCGACTGGCCCGGCAACATCCGCCAGCTCGAAAACGCTGTTTATCGTGCCGTGGTCATGAGCGAGGGCACGCAACTTGGCCTCTCGGATTTTCCGTCAACCGGTCTGCAACCGGCTACGGACGCTCGCCCGCCTGCGCACGCCGAAGCCGGCGAGCCGCTGATCATGGAGCCGGTTCCGCAGCGAACCGCACCTGACGCCATACCCGGTAATGAAATACCGCTCGCACCGACGCCGGATACGGACAGCCTGCAATTGTTCACCCAGGACGGCGACGTGCGCCCGCTCGAGGAGCTGGAAGCCGACATCATTCGTTTCGCAATCTCGCATTACCGCGGACAAATGTCCGAAGTCGCGCGCCGATTGAAAATCGGACGATCCACGCTCTACCGCAAGCTCGACGACATCGCCGCAAAGGAGGAACAGTAACAAGCTCGACCGCGTTCACATGGCAAAGGTCGCAGGGCTGCATTTGGCTGTATTCGAACCTCTCACTGCATTCGAACCTGATCACGCGGGAGTGCGCGCGTGAAAATGAACCGTTGCGGCGTAGTGACAGACCAACGGAAAACGCGCGCCAAAACAGTTCATCGCGTTGCCAGCGGCGTTTTTTGAGGTCAGTTTGTCGTGAGTCGCCCCTCGCGGCGCTGGCTGCCCGAATCAAGCGCGCGTATAGCATCCGTGTGTCATGTCCGTGTGTCATGTCCGTGTGTCGCGACGGCCGAATCGAAGCCTCGGCGGAGGCAGGACAGAAATTCACCAGAAAATTGTTCCATGGGGACAGTTTCACCCGAGGAATGCGAGAATGCGAGACGACCCGACTAACCGGACAGGATTCGACCGGATCCTGACGGTGCTTGCAGTCACATTTCTAGCGGTTTCGACCTCGGCCGCATTCGCTCAGGCGGATGCCGCGAAGAAGAGTGCGACCGAACTCGCAATCGACGCAGCCATTCCATCGCCGGAGCCGGCCAACGTTCCGCCACCCACGGCAGCCGATATCGACAGGGGTGATGCGCGGGCCGCACCGCCGGTGATCGGCGAGTCGAAGCCGGATGACCAAAACACCGAGACGAGCGGAACCGATCCGAAGCCTGCGGATGCAGCGACGGCCACCTCGGACTCCGAGACGCCCTCGAACGCGACAACGTCTTCCGGTGCAAAGGCTTCCGACGCCCAGCCAAAGTCAAATCCCGAGACCGCCGAGACGAAGCCTGGCGAGCCAGCGACGGCTGACGCCAAATCGGACGATATCACCCCGGCTGCGTCGGACGGCGCCAAGCCAGACGAAGCAACAAAGGACGCGACCGCGACGATCAGTCCCGACGTTACGCCTGGCCCGAAGACCGGCGCCGCGGCAGGCTCCGAACAGCCCGCCGAGCCGGTCAAGGCCGCGATCAGCGTCCCTCTGGCGGATCAGCCGACGGCCGAAAAGCTGCATGGACTGCTCGACGCCAATGCAACGAAGTTCTTTTCCCGGAAGGCCGAGCGGGCGGCGGTCGAAAAATTCTACGCTGCGCGAGGCCATGCGCCGCTCTGGACCGAAGGCGGCGCGCTGAATGCGCAGGCTCAAGGCGTGATCGCGCGCCTCAGAGACGCAGCGGCCGACGGCCTCAACCCTTCCGATTACCCCGTGCCGGATTTCGCGGCGGCGTCATCGCCGGAGCAGTTGGCGGAAGCTGACCTGAAACTGACCGCGAGCATGCTGGACTACGCCCGTCAGGCGCAGAACGGCCGGATGCACTGGTCACAGGTCAGCGCTGATATCCAGTATCCCGAGCAGCCTGTCGATTCCGAGCAGGTCCTGACGAACGTCACCACCGCCAAGGATTCCTCCGCGGCGCTCGACAGCTACAACCCGCCGCATAAACTTTATCGGGAGCTGAAGCAGAAGCTCGCCGAACTGCGCAAGGCGTCCGAAGGGCCCCTCATCGAGATTGCAGAAGGTCCGGGTCTGGTGTTCCGCAAGAATGCCGTGATGGAGGATCCGCGTGTGCCGCAGATTCGCGCACGACTGGGCATGACTCAAAATCCTGACGACACCCGTTTCGATGCCGACGTCGCCGCCGCGGTGCGGGAATTCCAGGCTCGCCATCACCTGAAGCCCGACGGCGTCCTGGGCAACGGCACAATCCGCGCCCTGAACGGCCCGAAGAAGGATCACACGATCGATACCATCATCGTCAACATGGAGCGCTGGCGCTGGCTGCCGCGCGAGCTTGGCGTTTCATCGCTGGGCGACGCCTATGCCATGCTGAACATCCCGGATTACTCGCTCAAGGTGATGCAGCATGATGCGCCGGTCTGGAGCACCCGCGTCGTCGTGGGCAAGCCGGGAATCCATGCCACGCCCCTTCTGACGGAAACGATGAAGTACATCACCGTCAATCCGACCTGGAACGTGCCGCCCTCGATCATCTACAAGGAATACCTTCCCGCCTTGCAGCAGGACCCGACCGTGCTGGAGCGCATGGGTCTCAAGCTGGAGCGTGATCGCAACGGCGGAATTCACATTTCGCAGCCGCCGGGCGAACGTAACGCGCTGGGCCGCATCCGCTTCAATTTTCCAAACAAGTTTCTGGTGTACCAGCACGACACGCCGGACAAACACCTGTTTGCGAAGGAGAAGCGCGCCTTCAGCCACGGCTGCATGCGGGTTCAGAACCCGGACCAGTACGCCGCCACACTGCTCAACATCGTTCTTCCGCAGGAACATTATACGCCGGAGAAAGTCCGGAGCATGTATGGCCGGAACGAGTTCAACATCAATTTCCCGACGCCGGTCCCGGTGCACATTACCTATCAAACCGCGTTTGTGGATCAGGCCGGTAAATTGCAGCTTCGCGCGGATGTCTACGGCCGCGACGCCAGGATGCTGTCCCTGCTCCGAAACTCCAACGGGCGCGATCTAGAGACGGTTGTCGCTCACGCCGAGCCGAACTATTCCCGGCCCAAGGGCAACATTCCGCAAGGAATGGCCTTCAATGAAAACCGCGGGTTCGGCGGCGGTTTCGACAACGGCGGCCCATCGTTCTTCGAACGGCTGTTCGGTTTCCAGACCCCGCCTCCGCAGTTCGACGACCGCCGCCGGCCGATATACAGGCGCTAGCTCTCTTTTCACGAGCCTTCGAAAAGCTGATTACTTTAATAAAAACAATGGCTTCATTACACGATGGAGCCCTTTTAACGTTAACCATTGTCCACCCCTCTCAACAACATGGCTCTTTTCTGCCACAGTCGGCGGGCTAATTACCTTTCCAAGGCGGGAAGGTAAGGTAAATCGACGTTAACCCTCCTGCCCTACGACTTGGGTTTATGCCCTTTCACATGGGGTTTCGTGGAAGGGCTTTCCGACTTGATCGTCTTTCGGGTGGGCTCATACGTGCTTGCTGATTTTGCGCGCGGCTTGAAATCGCTGTCGATTTCACGGACCGGTTATCGCATCGGCCTGTCGTCGCTTCTTCTGCTTGCAGGCGCCGGATCGGTGCATGACGCCGCCGCGCTGAACGAAACGCGCACCCTGTCGTTTCATCACACCCATTCCAACGAAAACCTCACCGTCACCTTCAAGCGCGATGGCCGCTATGACGAAGGCGCGCTGAAACAACTCAATCATTTTCTCCGCGACTGGCGCAGCCAGGAGCAGACCACCATGGATCGCCATCTCTTCGACATCCTGTGGGAGGTCTATCGCGACGTCGACGCCAGGCAGCCGATCAACATCGTCTCCGCCTACCGCTCTCCGGCCACCAACGCCATGCTTCGCCGCCGCTCCAAGAACAGCGGCGTCGCGCGATACAGCCAGCACACGCTGGGCCACGCGATGGACTTCTTCGTTCCCGGCGTGTCGCTCGAAAAAATCCGGTTCGCCGGACTTCGGCTCCAACGCGGCGGCGTCGGCTTCTATCCCAAATCGGGCTCGCCGTTCGTTCATCTCGACACCGGCCATGTGCGGCACTGGCCGCGCATGACTCACGATCAACTGGCGCGTGTCTTCCCGGACGGCCGCACCGTACACATTCCCTCGGACGGCAACCCGCTGCCGGGCTATCAGGTGGCGATGGCCGACATCGAAAAACGCCGCCGGCACGAGGGTGAAGAAGGGACTGCGACCAGCAAGCCGTCGAATTTCCTACTGGCGCTGTTCCGCGGCAAGCCGGCCGACGAAGATGATGAATCCGACGGCGCCCCGGCCGCCCCGCCGGACCGGGCACCCACTTTCGCATCCGCGGCGCCTGCTGTCTCGGCAGACGCAATCCCGCTGCCGCGGCCGAAGCCGGGAGCTTTCAAGCTGGCGGCGGCCGACGCGCAACCCATTCCGACGCCGCCGCCAGCGAAACAGGCAGCGGACGGCAAACCCCAGACCCCCGCCGACATCATCAACTCCCGCGGGTTCTGGGATGAAATCCCGCCGGCCCCCAAAGCCACGTCCAGTCAGGTTGCGGCCGCCCTCAGCGCGCGGCAGGCGGTCGCCTCAGCCGACCGGCACGCGACGACCGGCAGTGTTTCCGATCCCTTGCAGGCGCTGGCCTATGCGCCGGAGAAGGATGTCCGCCGCGCGCGAATCATCGCGGCGACCGCAGCGATCCCGCCCATCCGGCCGGCGCCGTCCCCCGCACGTAACCCGATGGCGGTGGACGGAGTGACCACCGTGGTCGCCAAAAGCACTCAAGGCCAAAGGTCGACTGTGTCGATCTCCCGCCGTCTGGCGCCGGCGGCCGCGCGCGACAGCGATACCTGGATGCGGGCGATGATCCTTGCCCCGAACGTGAGCCGCACAATGTTGGCGACCGTCATCGGCGAGCAGGACATGACCTTGATGGAGGCCCATTTCACCAAGCCGGACCGGATGATCGCGATGGCTTTCTCCGACGATCCGCAGATGGGTATCGTCTGCAATCAATTTACCGGATCGGCCGTTGCCCAGTTAAGCACGACCGCACTCGTGGTGCGCGCAGCCGCGCTGCGCTGAGCATTTTCGTAACCTCACAGCATTCCGAGCGCCTGCATATAGGTTTCCAGGATCGTTTCCTGCTCCTGACGCTCGTTGGCGTCTTGCTTGCGCATCCGCACGATCGTCCGCAGCGCCTTGACGTCGTAGCCGTTGCCCTTGGCCTCGGCATAGACGTCGCGAATGTCGTCGGAAATCGTCTTTTTTTCTTCTTCAAGCCGTTCGATGCGCTCGATGATGGCCCTGAGCTGGTCCTTCGCGAATCGGGTCGCGGGCTCTTCCTTGGCGGCGACAGCGGTGGCCATCCTGCTACTCCTGATATGAACGATGACTGATATGAAAGACGACGTTGGAAATGTGAGCCCGGACACGGTCGCCGCCTGTCACATTTGAAGGCCGACACTCCCGAGCGGCGCGCGCTGCGTCAAGGCGGCATCGCGCTCATCCACAGCGACCCACAGGCCGCGGCTCAAGATCAGTGACCGCCCGCGCTCTTCTTCATCGCCGCGAGTTGCTCCGGCGTCGCCTCGCCCTGATGCTTTGCCTTCCAGGTCTCATAAGCCATGCCGTACACCGCCTCGCGGCTTTCGTCCCTGGTCATGACAGCGCCCTTGGCGTCAGCGGCCTCCTTGAGCCAGTTTGACAGGCAGTTGCGGCAGAAGCCGGCCAGATTCATCAGTTCGATATTCTGGACATCGCTGCGCGACCGCAGATGCTCGACCAGCCGACGGAATACCGCAGCTTCCAGTTCGGTTCTCGTTCTGTCATCAATGGTCATGGGCTGATCTCGCCATTGGTTGAATTGGAGCGTGGGTTGAATTGGAGCGTGTCGCGGATTTTACCATATCGCGGGTCAAATAGGAGTTCACAGACCAGAAAATGAGCACCTTGACGTGAAAAGCCTGTTCCAGCCGTTGACAGGCGCGGCGGGTCACGCGAAATCACGCGAAACGATTTGCCCGGCTAATGAACGAATCAGACCACCCCTTCTTTCCCACGTCCTCGCGGTGCGTGAGCATCGCGGGCTTCTTGCCTGCCCTCGGCCTCCTTGTCGTCTGCCTGTGGCCGTTGCCCGCGGCCGCAGACTTTCGGCTTTGCAACAATACCTCCAGCCGCGTCGGCATCGCCCTCGGCTACAAGAGCGCGGACGGCTGGACCACCGAGGGCTGGTGGAACGTGTCATCGCGTGCCTGCGAGACGCTGCTGCGAGGCACGCTCATCGCACGTTATTATTATATTTATGCTCTAGATTACGACCATGGCGGCGAATGGTCGGGACAGGCTTTCATGTGCTCGCGCGATAAAGAATTCACAATCAAAGGCACCGACAATTGTCTTGCGCGGGGCTTCGACCGCACCGGTTTCTTCGAGATCGACACCGGCGAGCAGCGCGCGTGGACCGTACAATTGACGGAGTCCGGCGAACAGGGGCCGCAGCGCGTGCCTGGGCTGCCTGCACAGGGCGAAATGCCGGATGTGCCCGATACCACGGGCGGAATGCCTTCAGGCGCGTTGCCCGGACGCAAGCCATGAGACGTCTGCGCCGTATCAAGATACTCGCCACCCTCGGGCCCGCCTCATCCGACAGCGCGATGGTGCGCCGCCTGTTCGAGGCCGGAGCGGACGTTTTCCGCATCAATATGAGCCACACCTCGCATGACAAGATGCGCGAACTGGTGGCAACGATCCGCAACGTCGAAGGCAGCTACGGCCGTCCGATCGGCATCCTGGTCGACCTTCAGGGACCCAAGCTCCGGCTCGGCTCGTTTGCCGACGGCCCGGTCCAGTTGAGCAGCGGCGAGACCTTCATTCTGGATTCCGACAACAGCCCCGGAGACAAAACCCGGGTTCACCTGCCGCATCCTGAAATCCTGGCGGCGCTGCGTCCCGGCCACACCCTGCTGCTCGACGACGGCAAGGTGCGTCTGATCGCCGAGGAAGCCTCGCCCGAGCGCGCCGTGACACGCGTCGTCGTCGGCGGCAGGATGTCCGACCGCAAGGGGGTGAGCCTGCCCGATACCGATCTGCCGGTATCGGCGATGACTCCCAAGGACCGCTCCGATCTCGATGCGGCGCTGGAAGCCGGCGTCGACTGGATCGCATTGTCCTTCGTGCAGCGGGCAGACGATGTCGCCGAGGCCAAGAAGATGATCCGCGGCCGTGCGTCGGTGATGGCCAAGATCGAAAAGCCGCAAGCGATCGACCGGCTGCCCGAAATCATCGAAATGGCCGATGCCCTGATGGTCGCGCGCGGCGACCTCGGCGTCGAATTGCCGCTCGAACAGGTTCCCAGCCTGCAAAAGCAGATGACGCGCATGGCGCGACGCGCCGGCAAGCCCGTGGTGATCGCGACGCAAATGCTGGAATCCATGATCCTGTCGCCGGTGCCCACCCGCGCCGAAGTCTCCGACGTCGCCACCGCGGTTTACGAAGGCGCGGATGCCATCATGCTTTCCGCCGAATCGGCGGCCGGAAAATATCCCGTCGAAGCCATCTCGACCATGAACCGGATCGGCGAAGAGGTGGAGCGCGACCCGATCTATCGGGGCGTGCTCAACGCGCAGCGCGCCGAACCGGAGCCCCCCGTCGGCGACGCCATCGCCGACGCCGCGCGGCAGATCGCGGAGACCCTCGATCTCTCCGCGATCATCTGCTGGACCAGTTCAGGCTCGACAGCGCTGCGCATGGCGCGCGAGCGCCCGAAGCCGCCGGTGGTCGCCATCACCCCGAACCTCGCGACGGGACGCAAGCTGGCCGTGGCGTGGGGCGTCCACTGCGTGGTGGCGGAAGACGCTCACGACCAGGACGACATGGTCAACCGGGCCGGCTCCATCGCTTTCCGCGACGGATTCGCCAAGGCAGGCCAGCGCATCATCATCGTGGCCGGCGTACCGCTCGGCACACCGGGCGCGACGAACATGGTCCGAATCGCCTTCGTCGGCCCGAACGGCGAAACGGGTGTTTAGAGCATCTCCGGCTGCGGTGCAGGTCGCGCGCCCGGAGTTTCCATCCTGGCGCGACCGATCAGGATCGAATCGGCGCGCCTCGACCTCGTCCGCTTATCCTCATTATCCACAGGAACGCGAATCGGTTTGCAGAAATTGTTCACGTTTCCGGTGGAAGGTGGGCGACTTCAACGGGAGTGCAATCCGATGAGTTTTGAAGCAGGCGAAGCCGTCATCGATGAGATCGTGGCGTCATGCGACGGCGACATGCGCGGCGCGCTGATGGCGCTCCTAATGGTTAACGAGCGACTGGAGGATGAGTTGCAACGGCTTTATGCGGTAGTGCGCGGAGGCGATACGCTGCATTAAAGCATTTTCCGGCGAATCATGCTCCAGTGATCAGATATCGCGCCCTTCGACTTTTTCAGCCAGGGTCCTGACCAGTTCCTGCACTCCCTCGAGATGAGGATTGACCGCAAGAGCCCCGCGGAAAGCGGCAAGCGCGCGCCTGTCATCGCCGAACTCTTGCATGATCATGCCGAGACCCGCGAGCGCTCCGAAGTGGCGCGGCTCGCGGATCAGGACCTGCTCGATATCCTCAAGCGAACGCTGATAATCGTTGCGCATGTAGTGCAGGGTCGCGCGCCGGCTCCATCCCTCGATGTATTCGGGACGCAGCTTCAAAACCGCGTCGAGCAGCTTGAGCGCGACGTCGAGTTGCTTGGCGTCCGTCGCTGTCTTCACGCGCTGCATCAAAAGCGAGATCGTGTCGCTTGAAGACTGACTCCACAGAGTCAGGATTTGCGCTTCCACATGCTTCGCGCTCTCCTCATCCGGCGCGGCCTTGAGGGCGCCGAACAGGAAGTCGAGGCCGCGCGCCGTCTCTTTCTGGCCTTTCGACAGTCTCGATGGCGGCCGCGGCAGGTCGCCGGGCTGAGCAGCCTCAGGCAACGTGGTTAGCGGAGAACTGCGCGGTGCCGCCTGCGCGGACATCATAGTTGGCGCCAAGACCCCAGCGAGGGCGAAAAGCGTCGAGAAACAAAACCACCCGATCGCGGGGATTCTCTGTCGCATTCACAAGCTCCGGACATCACGCGAGCTTCGTGAGCCTACACGACAGCGGCTCTCCGTTCCACGACCGATCCTGGGGTCAACGCGACAAGCCATAGACACGACAAACCCCGGCAAAGCCGGGGCGCATCAAAAGCCATGACAGCGGATCAAGGACGATCCGCCGTGGCGGATAAGCGTGAATCAGCCCTGACGAGCCTTGAAACGGCGCTGGGTCTTGTTGATCACGTAAACCCTGCCCTTGCGGCGGACCAGACGGTTGTCGCGGTGGCGCGAGCGTAGGGATTTCAATGAGTTACGGACCTTCATGGGAACGTTCCTGATCTTTCAAAGCCCGTGAACGAAAACCGGAAACAGCAAAGCGCAAGGCTTGCGGACAAACCGCTCGGGACGCGCGATTTCTAGGCCATCGCGCCCGGGACTGTCAATCCAAACGGTCCGGCGGGGCCTGAATTTCCGGAATGTCGATCCCTTCCGACGCTCGCCCGCGTCGACCGGGTTCCAGATGATTCAATCTTGACTTGCTTTATCAAGGTTAACGATGCGCCGACATTCTCCGGTGCACGAGCGATGCATGACGAAAACCAACCCTGATGGAGCCATAAGAAGGAGTTTACGTTGGTATTCCGCCCAGCGAGGACTCAAATATGACCGACTCAGCCAAGCAGGACGATCGAATCGCGGAAACGCCTTTCGGCAAGCGACGGGTGAAGCCCCGCGCCTGCATTGTCGAGCGCAAGCATCACGTCCGGTCCCTGCTCAGCGAAGCGCTTGAAGAGCAAGGTTTCATTCCCCATGCCTGCGCAACGCTGGACGACCTCGATACTTCTCTGCGTTTCGATTTCCCCGACCTCATCGTCATCAGCTTCTCGATGAACGGCCTGCCGGTTCCGGACATCCTGAAACTGCTCGCGACGCGGACCTGCGCCGCAAGGGTGCTGCTGATCGGACCGCCGGATGCGCCTGCCGTCAAGGCGGCCCGGGAACTCGGAGAAAGTCTGGCGCTCGACTTGCTGCCGGTGCTGCCGACGCCCTTCAGCGACAGGGACCTGCACGCACGTGTCGCCGTCCTGGCGCCGGCCGACGAGCCTCCATCGCCGCCGGTCGATGTAGCCGAGGCGCTCGGCGCCGGCTGGCTCGAACTCTGGTATCAACCGAAGATCAACGCCCGAAGTCTTTCGCTGAGCGGCGCTGAAGCGCTGATCCGGATGCGCCATCCGAACTGGGGGATCGTGCCGCCGGCCCGTTTCATTCCCGACGAGGACGATCCTCATTTCCGCGCCCTGTCGGACTTCGTCATCGGCCGGGTTTTCCAGGACTGGCGCTATCTCGTCGCCAAATCGGGCGGCATCCATATCTCCATCAATCTGCCCCTCGCCTTCCTCACCGACGCCGGCGCCGTCGAGGACCTGCGTATGCAGTTCCCGAATCATCCGGCCTTCGACGGCTTGACCGTGGAGGTTGACGGCAGCGAGGTCGTGCAGAACCTGCCGCTTGCGGTTGAAGCTGCGCACCGGCTACGATTCCACAACATTGGGCTGTCGATCGATGACGTGGGCACGGAATGGTCGGCACTGGCCAGGCTGAACGAATTTCCATTCGCCGAGATCAAGCTCGACCGCAAAGTCGTGGACGGCAGTTCGTCGGCGCAGGTCAAGCGCTCGGTCTGCCGCCAGATCGTCGATCTGGCCAGGAGCCATGGCGTCAAGACGGTGGCCGAGGGCGTCGAGACCCGCGACGACTTCCTGGCGATGCACGGCATCGGCGTCGATTTCATCCAGGGGTTTCTGTTCGGCAAGCCGATGACCACCCGGAAATTCGCGCGCAACAGCCGTCACCGTCCGGCCTTCGTTCCCGTTGCCTGAAAATAGCGTCTGTCAGCGCGGCCGGTGGCTCTTGGTGGGGACTATTGGTGACTGCCTGTCTTCACCACACTTCCGGTTGCGCGTGCCGCCACGTCATCGCCGGTCGCCTCGGCGTTGGATTCAAACACCGAGCGGCACGGCGCGCCGAGTTGCGCCTCATTCTGCCGCAGGCAGGCGACAATGCGGCCGACGTCGGGGATCTCGCTGCCGCATAACCTGAAAACATCCGGCGTGCAGGCCATCCTTTGGGCGAACGTACCGCGATATTCTTCCGCGTGCGCGGCGACCGCGATGCAGCCCGCCAAAATTCCGGAAAACAGGACAACTCCGTGTCTGAACATGTGTCACCTCGTCCAATGCGTCACACGCCGACATCTCCTCAAACCATTGAGGCGGCAGAAAGGTTCGTTTCAGGCAACAAAATGGGGGTAGCGTGACGTTATCGAATGCATCCCGCGCGGGCCACCGCACCGCACCCTCCCGCTAGTGGAGTGGATTTGACATTCGCTACCCAGTTTGCATCGAACGCGAGAAGC
>CAZOOO010000019.1:0-25033 GCA_964581435.1 uncultured Hyphomicrobiales bacterium
TCTATCCCGACAAGCGGCTGGTGTTCCAGTACACCACCTCGTCGTCGAGCCTGCAAAAAAAGCTCGGGGTGAATTGAGGGCGGCTGGTGTTCTCATAAAGCGCACGTCTTGGCTATCGATCTCGGGAAACGGAGCTGTTCGGCGGACGTCCGACCAGGCCGCGCCGCACCGTCAATGGCTGCGCCGTCGATCTGCGACGACAGCGAAAATTTTGGCGGACCATTCCTGAACGCGCGGATGACCGCTATTGCTGCGGTTGCATCGGCACAGGCGGCATAAGCGGCGCGAGGGGTTCCTGCGTCACGTCGCCGGCATCGGCTGCATTGAGATGCAGTTCGGCCTCGACCGCCGGCATCGCCGCGTCGGCCATCGCCGCATGACCCTCCGCGGTGGGATGGATCGCGCCGCCGTATACCGCGGAGAGCAGTCCCCATGTCGCGTCATGGATGTCGGACGGCTGCATCGATGCGGGCAGGGCCTGCGGGTAGGTCATCGCCGTGAAGTAGCTGTCGTTGGCGTCGCGAATCCAGCGCGCGCGGGGCAGATAGGCGCGGAATGCGCTCGCCCCACGGCCGCAAGCGAGAGGTTGCTGCGGGGCCTCCACGATGCTGCTGACGAAGCTGTCGCCCTTGGCCGAGAAACATTCGCGGTCGAATTCGGGATCGCTGTCCGCGCGCGCGCAAAAACCGTGATCGGCGAAAGCCTGATGCGTCTCGACGAAGGCCATGCGATCGACGGCGGGATCGCGGCAGATCACGCCGGACTGGCACGATGCGAGAGCCTTCAGCCGCGGCAGGAACTCATTCTGAACGTAGTCTGTGACCGTGGCGAGCCGCCCGGGGTCGGCATTGAACGACGGATGCACGTCGAAGCCTGCCTTGCCCCCGGCGCAGGGCGCGCCGCCGTTGGCCAGCGCGGGGTTGGCATAGGAGACGAACACGACGCGGGACAGGTCGTTGTCCAGCAGCGGCTTCAACGCGGCGCGCAGCCGGGCGAAGGATTGCGGCAGGTCGCGCGCGAGGCTCGATCGCGAATCGTCGACCGATCCGATCAGGCCGCTGCGCCTGAACAGCGCGCGCTCGGTCGCCGCGTCCACGATGACATCAGAGACGAGGCCGGAGAAATTGATGTCATTGGCGCCGATGGTCATCAGCACGAGATCGAGCTTGCGGTCGGGCTGGCGGCGTCTTGCAGTCGCGAGCGCTTCGCGCAGTTGGGCGATCTGGCCGTTGACGGTGCCCTGGCACTTGGCCGAGGACTTCGCGGTCAGGCATTCGCGCGCTCGCTGCGAACCCAGTATCCCATTGGGAATGCTGGCGCCGGTGCAGGCGAGCGGCAGGTAGGTCACGGCGATGTGCCTATACCGCACCGCAAGCGCGAGCGCGGCGCGAGTCTGGTAGCTGTAGAGCGAGCGATGGCAGGCCGCGTTCATCCACAGCGCGCCGTATTGTTGCCAAGTATCGAGCGAGCCGGAGGTGCCGCAGGCCCGGCCGCCTTTGTAGCCGGCGCGGCTCGGCCGGTAAAACTCGCGCCCCGCGCCGCCGAGATAGGAGCGGAAGCAAAAGCCTTCGTCCGACAGCGCAACAGTGCGATCCGGGTTGCCTTCACCGGAGGCGATGGAATCGCCGAGGCCGGCGATGAGGATGTCGCGCACCTTGATCTGCGTCGTCAGGCGCCGGGTTGCGTCGCTGCCGCTCGTGACCTCGACCGCGACTCCGGTGGCGCGGCCGTAGCGGGCGCGAAAGTCGATCGGCTCGGTGCAGTCCTGCGTCGTGGCGCGGGGGCCGTCGCCGTCACCGTCGTCGAACGACCAGGCGCAGACCGCGCCGACCGGGACGCTGCCTGTCAGGCGCACGGTGACGGGATGCTCCGTCGGCGTCAGATAGCTTTCCTCGACCTTGTCGCGCATGCAGGGTTCGCTGAGGTGCCCCCCGAGATCGATGCAAAGACGGTTCACGGCATTGCGAGCCCAGCCGCGACCATCGCTTTGCAGCTCCAGCGCCTGCTCGGCTGCGAGAATGCTCTGGTTGCTTTCGGCGGCGACATGGATCTGGAAGTCCCGCTCCTCGCGGAACAGCCGAAAACGGCTGCGGACCTCCCAGGAAATCTGCATTCCGCCGGCAACCCGATCCTGGATTGAAGCGGCGGGATCGGCCGAGACGATGCCAACGGAGAACGGCTGCGCGGCGATTTGCTGGGCGGCGAGGCTGCCGAGCAATGTCAAGACAATCCCGATGAGGAACGAGGCGAGGGCGCGGGGCATGAACGGTTTTGACGCGACGGTTTTGGCGGAAATAAGAGCGGAAAGGACGGGGGCGCTCAGCCTATGAGTGATCATGGCGGGGGCACGAGCCGCGGCCGGCGGTCCCGATCTTTCGCAGCTCCCGCCGGCTCAGTCCTGCGCGACCGCCGATCTGGCGGTGCGCTGCTTCGGCGCCGCGTCATTCGGCGCGTTCTCACTGTTATCGTGACCCTGGCAGTCGCCTGCGCCATGGTCATCGCTCACGTTGTCGTTGCTATTGCCATTGCTGTTCATCCTGCGGCGGTGCTGCCAGGGCTGCACCACGTTGAGCCACAGTTCGCGCGTGCCCATGATGGTGATGGCGATGGCGAACGGGATCATGAAATAGAGAATCCGGAAGACCAGCAGCGTCGCCAGCATCTGCTCCTTGCCGAACTGCGGCAGCGCCACCAGCATGGCCGCGTCGAACACGCCGAGGCTTCCCGGCGCATGACTGGCGAAGCCGAGCAGGGTGGCCAGAATGAAGACAACCGCGACCGACACGAAATCGACGTCCGGATGCGCGGGCATCAGCAGATACATCGCCAATGCGCAAAATCCGAGATCGACGACCCCGATCAGTATCTGCACGAAGGTCAGCGGCGCCGACGGCAGCACGACCTTCCAGCCGTTCTGCCCGAGTTCGCGGCGGTTGCGGCCGGTGATGATCCAGGCGAGATAGATGGCGATCCCGGCGAGGCACCCGAACGCGATCAGGCGGTTGACGGACGGCGGCAGCAGGTCCATCGCGCTCGCCGCCCAGGGATGCCAGGCCATGCCGATGCCGAGCACGAACAGGTTGCCGAGCCAGAATGTCAACCCCGAGATAAAGCAGATCTTTGCGACATCGATGGCGTTCAGCCCGTAGTCCGAATAGATCCGAAACCGGATCGCGCCGCCGGTGAAAACCGTCGCGCCGACGTTGTGACCGATGGTGTAGCTCGAGAAGGCGGCGAGCGCCGCGACGCGATAGGGGATGTGATCCTTGCCGATCGTCCGTACTGCGAAGAAATCGTAGAACGTCAAGGTGCAGAACGCGCCGACCACGCAAAGCGCGGCCATGGCGATCCGATAGGGCGACTTCTCCGTCAGCGCGATCAGGATAACACCGGTGTCGACGCCCTTGAGGGTGTGGATAAGGGTTGTGATCGCGAAAGCGATGATGGCGAGGCTCGCAACGATACCAAGCCGTTTCCAGCCGATCCATTCCTTGAAGCCGCGCTGCAGCGCGGTCAGCAGCCGATGCATTCGTCCTCCCGCGAGCGTCCCGATTCCGAAGGTCTTATGGCCTTGTGGAAACGTCCAATGCGAGCTTCGAAATCAAGAGACACTCGTAATCTCATTATTCCGGTGTGGTTTGATTCCAGAAGACGATGCGCGACGAATTCGCCGGGACAACGACGCCAAATTCTGACCACCACACCAGGTCACGACACGTTTTGAGCCGATTGAGGAGAGGGAAAGCAAGCGGCTGTTCCGTCTCTCATACGCGAAAAACCCATAAGACAAAACGGTGGACAAAACGGTGCGTTTGGCGGGTGCCACCGGGCGCGGCGGCGCCTCTACCAGCCGAAAACCATTCGCGGTGCATATAGGCATAAGACGCTTACGGTTCCATCGCCGGTTTGGTACTTATTGCAGACGACACTTTACGTATCAGATGTATGACAGTGCTTATTACGCCGGGAAACAATTTGTGAAGCCGTTGCTGAGCGTTGCATGACTGTATCGTGGTGCGCCGGCGAGTGAATGTCAGGTCTTGCGTAGCGTGAAGTAAGCGCCGCAGAAAGCCATCGCCGCGCCGAGACCGAGCACGGCAAGGCCGGTGATGAAACTCGCGGCGGTCGGCGCGGTGCTGGGCGCCGAGGCGGCCTGTCCCGCGCCCGCCAGAAACAGCACGGCGATTACGATCAGGAACTGCCGGAGCCGCTGCTGGATGCGGCTGGACGCCGCGCTGTGCATCAGCATGGCGACAAAATAGCCGCCGGAGAAACTGGCGGTTGCGACCAGCCACCATGCGATCGCGGCGCTCGCCGGCATGAACTCCTTGGCATCGGAACGCCAGAGGCCGCCGAGGTCGAGACCAATCTGAGCGCCCAGCATGTGCACGGCGAGAGCGAGCAATATGCCGGACACCATCGCCCCGCCGACAATCAAATGGCGCGGGAAATAAACGGGTTCAGCCATGAGGGTTTCTTCACGCGAACAGGTCATCCATCCTCAGGGCTCAGGCCCCGGGACATGCTTCGCTCGAACACGCTATAGGATGGAAACCGCGCTTCGAGCAAGTGAACGCGAGCAAGAGAACGCGAGCGCGGGAACGCATGCCGCGCGAAGGGTACCGATTGTGTCGCCCCCACCCGAGATACCTCCGTCCGGCGTCGGATACGCCTATAGGGCCTCAGCGATCGGTTCAGCGCACCGGTTCGTTCTTGAGGATGACGGGATATCGTGGCGCGTTGGCCGTCGGGCGGGGAGATGGCGCTATGCGGACATTGCTGCCGTGCGGATGTCCTACCGGCCGATGTCGATGCAGTCGCATCGATTCCGTACCGATATCCGCCATCGGGACGGCGGACACATCATCGTGATGTCCACCACCTGGCGGACTCTGGCGCTGATGGACGCGCAGGACGAGGGCTACCGCACGTTCATCGTCGAACTGCACCGCCGGCTCGCGGTGTATGGCGCGCGCGCTATGCTCGCTGGCGGCCTGAATCCGGTGCTTTATTTTGCAGGAGCGGGCGTGTTGACGCTGCTCTCCGTGGCTATGACAGCCCTGCTGGTGCGGGCGATGGTGACCGGCGAATGGGTCGGCGCGCTGTTCATCATGGGTCTGTCGGCGCTTTTCGGCTGGCAGGTCGGCCGCTTCATGCGCCGCAATCGGCCGCGTGCTTACAGCTTCGATGCGTTGCCGCGAGAATTGCTGCCGTAAGCGGTCGCTCTTCCCCGGGCTGTCAGGCTTCCTTCAGCAGTTTCGGGCTGACGAACCTGGCCAGTTGTCCGCCGCCGAACGCGATGCTGTCCCAGTTCTCGACGGCGAAGTCGATGACCGCGAGAGCTGACGTCGGCAGATTGTCGGCCAGCGCCGCGCGTCCGGCTGCGTCGCCGCCGCCGATCAGGCGAAGCGCGAGGTCGTGCAGGCCGGGATTGTGCCCGACGATCATCAGGCGCTCAGGATCGGGGCCGACGGAACGAATGATTGCCAGAAGTTGCGCCGGCCCGGCGCCGTAAAGCTCCGGCAGGTGCTCGGCAGGTCCCTGAGCCGTTTCATCCGAAAACTGTCGCCGAACGATGTCCCAGGTCTCGCGCGTCCGCACCGCGGTCGAGATCAACACGAGATCCGGCAACAGCGATTGGTGTCGGACAAGCCAGGCGCCGAGTTCGGTGGCGTCGTTGCGGCCGCGCGCGGCAAGCGGGCGGTCGCGATCGCTCCCGCTGGGCGAATCGCGTTCGGCTTTGGCGTGGCGAAGCAGCAAAAGGCGGCGCATGACGCTGACTCGATTCGAGGTTAAGCATGACCCGGAGCGCGGGATACAGGTATCAGTCGTAAGGCTTAGTCGACAACAAGGCTTAGTCTACAACGTTGCGCGGGACAGGTCACAAGGGTAGTGGTAGGAAACGCGATGACTTCGGAGAGCATGGCTGCGGCCGACGGTCCCGGTGATGCGGAGTCCGCCGGGCCGGCGCGGCGGCGCGAGCGGCTGACCTTTGATCTCGACGTTGAAATCTGCGTCGTCGGCGGCGGTCTGGCCGGCCTCACCGTGGCGCTGGAGGCGGCGCGGACAGGCGCAAGCGTGGTCGTGCTCGAGAGCCGCCATGTCGGCTGGAATGCGTCGGGCCATCATCTCGGCACGGCGATGCCCGGCTATGCGCTTCCGCTTTCCGATCTGATCGCGCGCGTCGGTTTCGATGATGCCTATGAACTCTGGTCGCTGTCGCGAGCGGGCGCCGATTACGTTCGCGCCCATGCCGCTGAACACGTCATTCCGGGACTCGGGCTCACGGAAGGTGTGCTCGAGGTTTCCAATGTCGATGCCGGCGAGCGGCTCATCAGCCGTCTGCAGATGCTGAGCGAGGATTTTGCAACCGAGGCGGAGGGGTGGCAGATCGATCGCGTCCGCGACGCCTTGCGCACCGGCCGGTATTTTCATGCGGTGCATTATCCGCGGGCCTTCCAGATCGACGGACGCAAGTATGTTCACGGCCTCGCGGAGCTTGCGCGCAAGGCCGGCGCGCGCATCTTCGAGGACACGCCCGTGGTCGGCATCGATCCGTTCGGGATTCGGAAACGCATCGTGACGCCGCGGGCGCGTCTGCGGGCGTCCCATCTCGTGCTTGGGGGCAATGTCCACCTCGGCGACGCATTGCGCCGCTTGTCCGATACGCTGGTGCCGGTCTGGCGTTATGCCGCCGTCACCGCGCCGCTGGGCGGGCAGCTCGCCGAGGCGATGACGTTTCAAGGCTCCGTCATCGACACCGACGGCATCGATCATTTCCGGATCGTCGATGGCGACAGGCTGATGTGGGCAAGCCCGGAGTCGACCTGGGAGGCGCGGCCGGAGCGCCGGAAAGGGGCGATCGCCAAGCGGATCGGCACGATCTTCCCGCAGCTCGGGACCGTCGAGATCGCGAAGGCTTTCTGCGGCGCGGTCGGTCAGACCGTGCACGGCATGCCGCAAGTCGGCCAGTTGCAACCGGGGCTTTGGGTTGCGAGCGGTTTCGGAAGGCAGGGACTGAGCACCTCCGCGATGGCCGGGCAACTGATCGCCCGCGGCATGCGGGAAGGCGACGACCGCTGGCGGGTGTTTGCGCCGTTCGAACTGGTATGGGCGGGCGGAACGACCGGACGCGCGGCAGGCTATGCGATCGGCATGGCCCTGCGGGCGCGTTCCGCCGCCGCCGGCGCGCTGGCGCGCTACCGCGAGCGGAAGCGGCGGGCGCGGCTCGATACGGCCGATCGCCGGACGGGAGCGCGGCCGCCGCGATCCGCCCATCGAGCGGAACCAAACGAAAGCGGTGCTTGACTTCCGCCCGACGCTGAATCGGGACGTCGCGCAAAAGTAGGAATAAGGTCTCGATCGCTCGCAACCGCGCGGCTTTGTCTCGGCAAGAGTTGCCGGGCACGGCAAGAATGCCCGGCGCTTTGAGGCCGGAACCTATGCTAACTTGCTGAAATAGTTTGTCTCTACCCTTGGCATGGAGCTTGCGACGTCGTTTGCCGACCGCGGCGAGGTATGACCCTGCGTTTTGGGCCGCCCGGATCGAGTTGGAGACGACGCATGGGTATTTTCGACGCACTGAATACTTCGGTCGGCGGCTTGCAGGCACAGTCCTTTGCACTTCAAAACATTTCCGGCAACATCGCGAATGCCCAGACCACGGGCTATAAGGGTATCAACACTGCCTTCAGTGATCTGATCCCCGACTCGACCGCCCCCAATCGTCAAGCCGCCGGCGGCGTGACGGCCTATTCGACGGCGACGATTGGCAGTCAGGGAGCGGTGTCGGCTTCGACGGTCGGCACCTACATGGCGATCATCGGCGACGGCTTCTTCAACGTCCAGGCGCCGACGGGACGGGTCGACAACCAGCCGCAGTTTTCCGGCGTGACCTACTACACGCGGCGCGGCGATTTCCAGGTCGATGCCAATGGCCACCTGGTCAACAGCGCCGGCTACTATCTGATGGGCGTGCCGGTCGATCCCAAGACCGGCAACCCGCTCGGCAACGTGCCGCAGGTGCTGAAATTTCAGAACAGCTTCGTGCCGGCGCAAGCCACGACGACGGTGCAATACGCCGCCAATCTTCCGGCGGTGCCGAGAACGCTGTCGAGCGCGACCGCGCCGGTCGGGAGCATTACGGCGGCCGGCGGATTGAACCCGTCCGACTTCACGACCAATTTCAATCCCCTTGTGGTCGGCACACCGGCCCCGCCCTATACCGACAACACCATAACTGGGTCGCCGGCGACCAATCAGCAGACGCCCGCGGTCGCGATCTCCAGCGCGACGCTTTTGTCGGGCACGGCGCCGAGCGACTCGTTGCCGGGCGGATTCGCGGTCGGTGACACCATCACCGTGAACGGCACCACGATCACCTTCACCGACGCCAGCACCGCGTTGCCGCCGGGCGCGCAGGACGCCACCCATGTTCGCATCGACGACACCGTCGGCGACCTCTTGGGCAAGATCGGCGCGATCGCCGGCCAGGCTCCGACGATTGATGCCGGCACCGGCGCAATCACCCTGCATACGGGCACGGCGCAGGACCTCTCGGTGACGAGTGCCGCCGCCGGCTGGACGGCGATGGGCTTCGGCGCGGCAATCAACATCGCGCGCGGCGGCGGCGGCACGCCCGGCGCCGGCGTGGTGATCGCCAACGACCAGACGATCTTCCAGCAGCAATCGATCAGCGGCGGCGCGGTCACGGCCTATGATGCGACCGGGACGGCGGTGAACCTGCAACTGCGCTGGGCCAAGACCGACAGCGCCTCGCTCGGCGCCGGGCATTCCGATACCTGGAACCTGTTCTACCAGGCCGATCCGAACGCCACCGGCACGCAGGCGGCGTGGATCAATGTCGGCACCAGCTTCACCTTCGGCATCAACGGCCAGCTTTCGAGCCCGGTCGGATCGTCCATCACCATTCCCGGCATCAGTGTCGGCTCGCAGTCGCTCGGCAACCTCACTCTGAATATCGGCTCGGGCGGCCTGACCCAGTATGCCAGCAGCGGCGGCAACGCCACCATCAACGCGATCAACCAGAACGGCTATGCCGCCGGACAGTTGCAGTCGATCGCCGTCAACAATGACGGGATCGTGGTCGGCACCTTCTCGAACGGGCAGAACCTGTCTCTCGCGCAGGTGTCGCTGTCGCACTTCAGCGGCACCAACTACCTCAAGGCGCTCGACGGCGGCGCCTATGCGGTGACCAACGAGTCGGGGCCCGCGATTGCGGGTGCGGCAGGCCGCATCAGCGGCTCGGCGCTCGAAGGCTCCAACACCGACATCGCCGACGAGTTCACCAAGCTGATCGTGACCCAGCAGGCCTATTCGGCGAATACGAAAGTCATCACCACCGCGAACAGCATGGTTCAGGATCTGCTGAACGTGCTGCGCTAATCACGGGCGTAGATTGATCCGGCTTCGAGGCGGGCAAAAAGATGAGTTTGAGTTCGGCCCTCTCCATCGCGATGTCGGGACTGCGCGCCAACCAGGCGGCGCTGTCGATCGTGTCCGGCAACGTCGCCAACGCGAACACGCCCGGCTACGTCGCGCAGACCCTCATTCAGGACCAGATCGTCACCGGGAGCACCGGCTCGGGCGTCCGCGTCATCGGCGGCGATCGCACGCTCGACACCTATGTGCAGTCGCAGTTGCGCACGGAAAATGCCGGCGGCGGTTATGTGAACCAGATCGCGAACGTGCTCGGCCAGTTGCAGAATATCTACGGCACGCCGGGCAACGACGGAACGCTGGAGGCGGCCTATAACCGGTTTACGTCGGCATTGCAGGCGCTGTCGGCGAGTTCAGGCAATGCGGCGGCGCAATCGTCTGTGCTGAACGCCGCGCAAGCGCTGGCGCAACAGCTCAACGCGACCACCGGCGGCATCCAGACGCTGCGCTCCAACGCCGAGCAGAGCCTGTCCGTATCGGTCTCGCAGGCCAACGCGGCGATGCAACAAATCGCGCAGCTCAATCAGAGGCTGCAAAGCCTGAGTGCTCAGGACCCGGCGGCCGCGACGCTGATGGACCAGCGCGACGCCGCGATCGACCAGCTTTCGAGGTTGATGGACATACGCGCCGTCACCGACGGCGCCAACCAGGCCTCGGTGTTCACCACGTCCGGCGTCCAGCTCGTCGGAGGCATTTACGCGTCAACGCTGACATTCAATGCGCAGTCCTCGATCACCGCAAACTCGCAATGGAACGCCGATCCCGCGAAATCGAGCGTCGGCACCATCATCTGCCAGCTTCCGAACGGCGCGAAGATCGACATGATCGCCTCGCAAGGCATCAACTCCGGCCGGATCGCTGCCGATGTCCAGTTGCGCGACAAGATTCTGGTGCAGGCGCAGAACCAGGTGGACCAGATGGCGGCGACGCTCGCCAGCGCATTGTCCGACATCACCACGAGCGGCGCGCCGGTGGCCGGACCGCCATCGGGTTTCGACCTCGATCTGTCCGACATGCTGCCGGGCAACTCGTTCAGCATCACCTACACCGACTCGAGCAACGTCTCGCACACGGTCAACGTGGTGCGGGTGGACGATCCCGCCGCGCTGCCGATTCCGAACACGGCCGCGAATCCGAACGACCGGGTGATCGGAGTCGATTTTTCGGGCGGGCTCGCCTCGATCGTATCGCAACTGAATGCGCAAATCGGGGTTGCGTCGCATCTGACGTTTTCCGATTCGGGATCGCAGTTGCGGGTGGTCGACGACGGCTCGGGCCAATCCACGGTGACCGCGGCATCGGCCACGGCCACGGTGCAGTCGCTGGCGTCCGGCGATCCGCAATTGCCGTTCTTCACCGACCGCGCCACGCTTTATACCGGCGCGATCACCGGCACCGCGTCGCAGATCACGGGGCTGGCGGGGCGCATCCAGGTCAACGCCGCGCTGCTCGCAGATCCCTCGAAGCTCACGGTCTACAGCACCTCGCCGGCAACGCCCGCCGGCGACACCGCGCGCTCGGACTTCATCTACGACCAACTGACGTTCGCGCGTTTCAGCTACTCTCCGAATACCGGCCTTGGCGCGGCCGCAGCGCCGTTCGAGGGCACGCTGCCGTCGTTCCTGCAACAGTTCGTCAGCGTGCAGAGCAGCGCGGCGACGACGGCGCAGCAGGTGGCGCGGGGCCAGGACATCGTCGTCAACACCTTGCAGGAGAAGTTTGACGCCGAGTCCGGCGTGAACATCGACACCGAGATGGCCAATCTGATCGCGTTGCAAAATTCCTATGCGGCGAACGCGCATGTGATGACCGTGGTGCAGAGCATGATGCAGACGCTGCTACAGGCCCAATTGTAACGACAGTGTAAAGGCGGTTCGCATGGCGATCAACGGCATCAGCTTCGGCAACACCATCCTCGGCGGCTCGGTCCGGAATCTCAAGGCGCAGATGGCCGATCTGCAGAACCAGCTCACCAGCGGCAAGAAGTCGACGACCTATGCGGGCATGGGCGCCAACGAAGGCTTCGCCATCGCGGCGCGCGCGCAACTGTCAAACATCGCCGCGTATACCGACACCATGATGAAGGTCAACACCAACATCCAGGTCGCCAATACCGCGTTGCAGGCGCTGTCCGACATCGGCGGGCAGTTGCAGAGCGCCGCGAACAGCGGATCGCAGGCGCTGAACAGCGCCGGGAGGACCGCGGGCCAGCAGACCGCGGTCGCCGAATTCTCGTCGATCATCGGCATTCTGAATACGCAGGCCGGCGACCGTTACATCTTCTCCGGCAGCACGATCTATACCCAGCCGGTGGCGTCGTCCGACATGATCCTGAACGGCAACGGGATAGGGCAGGCGGGACTGAAGCAGGTCATCTCCGAGCGCAATCAGGCCGACCTCGGCGCGGACGGGCTCGGGCGCGTCACGGTTTCTTCGCCGACTGCGACCTCGGTGGCGGTCGCGGAGGATGCGTCGCCTTCCGTCTACGGCATGAAACTGCAATCGGTGTCGTCGTCATTGACAGGAGCCACCGTCACAGGTCCGGCCGGAACGCCGCTCGCCATCTCAATCGATCTCGGTGCCACCAATCCGGCCGACGGCGACATCGTGAGCTTTACCTTCAACCTCCCGGACGGCACCAGCGAAACGGTGCAACTGACAGCCTCCAACGCAGTGCCGACGCCTGCCGGCAGCTTCGCGATCGGCGCGACGCCAACTGCTACCGCCGCCAACCTCAACGCCGCGCTGACGGGCGCGCTCGGAAAGCTGGCAAATACCTCGCTGATCGCGGCCTCGGCCATCCGCGCGACCCATGATTTCTTCGGCCAGCCGCCGCGGCGCGTCGACGTCACCCCGCCGGCGACGCTTGCCACCGCCACGGCCGCGGTGGACGGCAGCGCCGCCAACACCATGCAGTGGTACATCGGCGACGAGGGCGCCGGCTCCTCGCGCGCGACCTCGACGGTGCGGGTCGATCCGTCGGTGACCGTGCAATACGGTATGCGTGCCAGCGAAGAGGCTATCCGCTCGCTGGTCGAATCCGTTGCGGTTCTTGCGGCGGTGGCGACATCGCCGACCGATCCGAACGCAGCCGGTCAGATTTCGGCGCTCAATTCGCGCGTCGCCATGAACCTGACAGCGGCTCCTGGAAAGCAGAGTATCCAGGACATCCAGATGGATCTCGCCAATGCGCAGACCGTCATGAAGGATGCGACAGCGCGGCAGAAGCTGACGCAGGCGACGATGCAGAGTATCATCGACCAAGCGGAGAATGTTTCCGCCGACGAGGTCGCTAGTCGGTTGCTGGCGCTGCAAACCGACTTGCAGGCGTCATACCAGACAACGGCAATGCTCTCGCAGCTCAGCCTGGTGAAATTCCTCTGACGATATTATTTACGCCTGAGCCGTGATCGGCGTTTTCGAGCGCGGCATGTCCTCGGGCTTGACTCGCGGATGGATGAGCTGCTCGCGTGGAGAAAACGCGTCAGAACAACGATTCCAAGCTTCGTTTCTGAGTTCGATCAGAAACGAAAATGCTCTAAGTGGAACGGGAGCGGGCAGGCGCGAGGGTTCATCAGCCCATCGGGAAATGCCGGTCGAAGTCCTTTGCTTACGGCAAGGAAGCACGTTTCATGCGCAGCTTTGAGATTGAATTCGCCGTCCGTTATTTCTATGCGCCGGGCACGGTTCGCGCGCGCAGCCGGGAGCGCGCGGCATGAAGCCCACATCGCGCGATGCGCTGCCGGAAGCCGATGAAGCGCTCGATCCGGACGACTGGGATATGTTGCGCGCGCAGGGTCACCGGATGCTCGACGACATGTTCGATCACATCGCCGGCGTTCGCGAGCGCCCGGTGTGGCGGCCTATCCCTGCCGCGACGCGCGCACGTTTTCGCGAAGAACTGCCGCGAGCGGGTGTCGACGTGGCCGATATTTATCGGGAGTTTGCCGAACACATCGCTCCGTACACCGCCGGTAATGTCCACCCCGGATTCATGGGATGGGTCAACGGCGGCGGCACGGCTGTCGGGATGCTGGCCGAGATGCTGGCGGCGGGGTTGAATACCAATGTCGCGGGCCGCGATCAGATGCCGATCGAAGTCGAGCGGCAGATCGTTCTGTGGGTCCGGCAGATGTTCGGCTTTCCCGATACCGCGAGCGGCATCTTCGTCACGGGAACGTCGATGGCGAACCTGATGGGAATTCTGGTGGCGCGTTCGGCGCGGATCGGCCCCTCCGTGCGCCAGCGCGGCTTGCTGGATCGCGGCGCGCGCCTCATCGCCTATACATCGGTTGCGACGCACGGCTGCATCGCTCAGGCCATGGATGGCGCCGGCTTCGGCACCGACGCCCTGCGGCGAATTCCGGTTGATCGCTGTCATCGCATCGATACTGACGCGTTGCGCGCCCGGATTGCCGCCGATCGCGCCACGGGACTTGAACCTTTTCTCGTGATCGGGTCGGCGGGAACAGTCGATATCGGAGCCATCGACGATCTCGCGGCGCTGCATGGCGTTTGCCGTGACGAGAAATTATGGCTGCATATCGACGGCGCGTTCGGCGCGCTCGGGGTGTTGTCGCCGGAGATCGCGCCTCGTCTCGCGGGAATCGAGAGCGCCGACTCCATCGCTTTTGATTTCCACAAATGGGGGCAGGTGCCCTACGACGCAGGGTTTCTTCTCGTCCGCGACGGTGAGCAGCACCGCTGTACGTTTGCCGCGCCGGCGGCCTATCTGCGCCGGGAAACGCGCGGGCTTGCGGCGGGCTCGCCGTGGCCATGCGACTACAGCCTGGATATGTCCCGCGGCTTTCGTGCATTGAAGACGTGGTTCACGTTGAAAGCCTACGGCACTGAAAGGCTCGGTGCGATGATCGACCGGACCTGCGCGCTGGCGCGCTGCCTGGAAGCGAAGATCGCGGCCGAGCCAAAGCTCGAACTGCTCGCGCCGGTGCAACTCAACATCGTGTGCTTCCGCTATCGGGCCGACGATGCCGACAGGGTCAATGCGGACATCGTCGCATCGCTGCACGAGTCGGGAATCGCGGCGCCGTCCACGACCATGCTGGACGGTCGGCTCGCGATCCGCGCCGCTATCGTCAACCACCGCACCGGAATGCGCGACATCGAAGCGCTGGTATCGGCGGTGCTGGAATTCGGCGCGCGCGAAGCCTGAAGCCGAGGCGACCTGGTGTTTGAGCGTCCGATCAGGCGGAGCGCTTCTTCCTGGCGTCGGCGCGCCCGGCCGTCGCGTCGCTGGCGTCCATCAACTCCTCCTCGTAAGCGATCAGCTTCTTGACTTCCTTGAGCGCCTTGTAGAGGTCGCCGTTGAGGATATCGTTGTTGACGCCCTCGATGATCGGCCATGCGCCCGGCATGGTCGCGATGATGTCGCGCAGCAGGCTGAAATACGTGCCGTGATTGATCTGCGGTTCCGGCGACAGGTACATCAGTTGCACCGCAAGGTAGATCAGCTTGGCGGGCGTATCCGCCGTTTCGGGCGTCAGAATGTCCTTCTCGCGAAGGATCGGGATCCTGTCGCCTTCGATCAGGAGCCGCGCTCGCTGATCGGTGTTGGTCACGACGCAGGCGCCGATGATGATACGTTCATGCGGCTTCAGTTCGACTTTCAGCGCCATGACGGTTTCCTGTCATTGAAATGAGCGGACTCAAGACGGACAACGCCGCCGTTCGCCGTGCAAAAATGTGGCGGACGGACGCGCCGGCGCGAGCATTGCGGTACGCTCTTTCCGCGATCCTTTCCGATCGAGGTTAACGATGGGTAAATGGCACCCGTTATCTTTGCCGCCAAATTCTTCTAAGCCACGGCTGCAACATCGTAATCCGCACTCGGCCCACGCTTGCGAGTCCACGATCCACTTCATGCTTTCTTAGAGTCTTCTCATCACTGTGGCGCTCGCACGAAGAAGTAACTTCGGCATATACGCGTCAGTGTATTCACACCAGAAGGGTATGAAAGATGTCCGATATCGTTCTCTCCGCATCGGTTCGCCAGAATCTGCTTTCGCTTCAGTCGACCGCTGACCTGCTCTCGACGACCCAGACCCGCCTCGCCACCGGCAAGAAGGTCAACTCGGCTCTCGACAATCCGACGAATTTCTTCACGGCCGCCGGCCTCGACTCCCGCGCCAGCGACATCAACAACCTTCTCGACTCGATCGGCAACGGCGTGCAAGTGCTGCAAGCCGCCAACACCGGCATCACCTCGCTCCAGAAGCTTGTCGATACCGCCAAGTCGATCGCCAACCAGGCGCTGCAGGCGACCTCGGGCTATTCCACCAAGTCGCAGGCCACCGCCACGATCACCGGCGCGACCGCCTCGAACCTGCTCGGCGGAACGTCGACCGCGGCGACCAATGCCGTCACCACAGGCACGGTCGATCTGAGCGCCGGAATCGATGCCTCTGGCGGCGCCAAGGTCTTTACCGTCAACGGCCAGACCGTGACGCTGACCACCACCGGCGGCACTGCCGGCGTCTGGTCAGCCAGCGATATCGCCGGAGCGATCAACGGAACGACCGGTGTCGGCGTGAACGCCACCGTCGACGGCAGCAATCATCTGGTTCTGACCAGCACCGGAACTGCGGGTGCGTCTGATGCGATCACGCTTGGCGGCGCTGACGTTGCCGCCGTGTTTGGCGCTACCCCGACGGTGACAGCGGGCACGGATGCGACGACCTCCGGCGGTCTGTCGGGCACGACCCTGAGCATCGCGGCGTCGGCTGACGGCTCGATCCCCGCAACCACGATCAACTTCGGCACCAGCACGGGCCAGGTCTCGACGCTCGACCAGCTCAACACCGCTCTCGCCGCCAGCAACATGACCGCGTCGATCGATACGACCGGCAAGATCACCATCACGACCGCCAACGATTATGCGTCGAAGACCATCGGCGCGCTCAGTGGTACGGCCACGGGTTCGGGGCTGTTCGGCACCACCGCTTCCGCTCCGGTCGAGGATGCCAACGCGCAGAACACCCGCGCCACGCTGATCAGCCAGTACAACCAGGTCATCGACCAGATCCGCACCACTGCGCAGGATGCTTCCTTCAACGGCATCAACCTGCTCAACGGTGACCAGCTCAAGCTGGTGTTCAATGAAACCGGAAAGTCAACGCTGACCATTCAGGGCGTGGCCTTCGATCCGGCTGGCCTCGGCCTGTCGTCGCTGGCCAAGGGTACCGACTTCCTGGACAACGCTTCGACCAACAAGATTCTGGACTCGCTCAACACCGCGTCCAGCACGCTGCGCTCGCAGGCTTCGACCTTCGGTTCCAACCTCTCGATCGTGCAGATTCGTCAGGACTTCTCAAAGAACCTGATCAACGTGCTGCAGACCGGATCGGCGAACCTCACTCTCGCCGACACCAACGAGGAAGCGGCGAACAGCCAGGCGCTGGCCACCCGTCAGTCGATCGCGGTATCGGCGCTGGCGCTGGCCAACCAGTCGCAGCAGAGCGTGCTGCAACTGCTCCGCTGATCGCAAGCGACATATCTCAAGACGACGAAACGGCGGGGGAAACCCCGCCTTTTCTTTGTCAGCGGGCGTGTCCGGTTCGCCTGAACCAGATTGTCAGTGATCGGTCATGATGTCCTGAAGAACAAGGAGAAATTAGTCGTAAAGCGACGCTCCCGGCTCTTGAATTCGTAGTTAACATAATAGCCCAACGCCCAGAGCCCTCTTGCATTTCGCCGATCGAGTTCAGAAAGCGGGTTCGATGCTGCGACTGCACGGACGGCCTTATGGCTTGGTCGCGGCGATCGGGTTCGGGATTAATCCGTGGTTAACCATAAATTAAAACGTCTTGTTCACCTTTCCGGCCGGGAACCGGCTCTCATGGCGAGTTGGCGTCCGCTCACGTCAGGGAAGGCCAGACATGTCCGACATCGTCCTCTCGGCATCCGTTCGCCAGAATTTGCTTTCGTTGCAGTCTACCGCCGATCTGCTGGCGAGAACGCAGCACCGTCTCGCCACCGGCAAGAAGGTCAACACCGCCCTCGACAATCCGACTAATTATTTCACCGCAGCGGCGCTCGACAACCGCGCCAACGATATCAGCAACCTGCTCGACGGCATCGGCAACGGTGTACAGGTGCTGCAAGCGGCCAATACCGGCCTGACCTCGTTGCAGAAGCTGGTGGATACGGCGAAGTCGGTCGCCAACCAGGTTCTGCAATCCCAGCCCGGCTATTCACAGAAATCGTCGGTGGAGAGTCTTCCCGTAGCGGGCGCGACCGCGCTCGATCTCAGAGGAACAACACCGTTCACGAATGTCGCCGCGACGCCCGGCGCCGCGCTGAAGACCGGCATCGCCAACGCCGCCGCGACCGGTGCAACCGTCATCAGCGCGCTCACCGACGGCGCGATCGCGACGCCGACAGGTCCCGCGGCCGGCGAAAGCTTCGCCGTCAACGGCAAGACCATTACCTTTGTTGCGTCCGGTGCGGTGGCCGCCGATGTTTCCGGGAACATCACGATCGGCATTGACCAGACCTTGGACTCGCTGCTTGGCGTAATCGACGTGCTGCACGGTAACACCGACACGGCATCGACGGTCGACGGCAGCGGGCAGATCGTGCTCAACACCGGCATCGTTCAGGATCTCATGCTGACGGATTCAACGCCGGCCGGAGTTCTCGCAAAGCTCGGCCTCACCGCGGGAACGACGGCGCGCGGCGGGGGCGCGGCAAACCTCGACGGCAAGACGCTGACGATCGGACCGACCGGCGACGGCGTCGCAACCAGCATCACGTTCGGTGACGGTACCAACGGGACCGTCAAGACCCTCAACGACCTGAACGCCCATCTCGCTCCAAATCATCTTCAGGCCACGATCAACTCGGCAGGCGTCATCACGATCTCAACCGCCAACGAGGCCGCCGCCGCGACCATCGGCGTGATCGGCGGGACCGCGACCGACGCCGGATATGCCTTCAACGGCCTCGCCGCCGGCGCGCCCGTTCAAGATCCGGCGGTTCAGGCGTCTCGCGCCGGCCTCGTCAGTCAATACAACAACATCATTCAGCAAATAAACACGACGGCGGCGGACTCGTCGTTCAACGGCATCAATCTGCTGAATGGCGACACGCTGAAGCTCATCTTCAACGAGACAGCAAAGTCCACGCTCACGATCACCGGCGCCAACATGAATGCGCCCGGTCTTGGACTGGCGACCCTGACGGTGGGCGTTGACTTCCTGGACAACGGTTCGGCCAACAGCGTGATCGCGAGCCTGGATAGTGCCTCGAGCGCCTTGCGCGCGCAGGCTTCGACGCTCGGCTCGAACCTGTCAATCGTGCAGATCCGTCAGGACTTCTCAAAGAACCTGATCAACGTGCTGCAAACCGGCTCGTCGAACCTGACTCTCGCCGACACCAACGAGGAGGCTGCGAACAGCCAAGCCTTGGCAACTCGCCAGTCGATCGCGGTGTCCGCGCTGGCGCTGGCCAACCAGTCGCAGCAGAGCGTCCTGCAGTTGCTGCGCTGATGGCGTAAACTCGGGTGTGAAGGCCGCCAGGCTCGATTCCAGAAGTTTCATTTTCGTTTCGCGAATGCTCCTTCGACTGTGAAGCGCGGCTCGGCGGCGCGATTGCGAAACCCCATGCATCCGTTCGCCATTTTTCCGACGCATGTGAAAATGTCGGGTAACCCATTTTAAAGGCGGTGCTGGTAGACATATGGCCGCACCGGTCTCCGCGCGTCCGCCTTTTCCCCGAGGTTTAAATGTCGAATGCTGCTCAAGCCTACGCCCGGACGGCTCAAACCTCGTCGTCTCCCCGTGAAATCGAGGCGCAGGCGTTGCTGAAGGCGGCGCGACAGCTTCGGGTGATCCAGGACAACTGGAACGGGCCGGACAACGGCATGCACGAAGCGTTGCTGTTCAATCGACGTTTGTGGTCGATCTTCATGAGTGCGGCGGATAGCGACAGTAACCCGCAGCCGCTGGAAGTCCGCCAGAATATCGCCAACATCGGTGTCTTCGTGATGAAGCAGACGGTCGACATGCAGCTCAATCCCGACCCCGCGAAGCTGACGGCGTTGATCGACATCAACTGCAATCTCGCGGCCGGTTTGTCCGGACGAGCGTAACCCTTGCCGTCACAGACGGAGCCGGATCATTGGCCGACGTCCTGAACATCCTGGCATCGAACTACAGAACGGTTGGTGAGAACGTCAACCTGAACACCGGGAAATATGTCAACGTCGATCCCGAAGTTTTCGAAGGGACGTGGAGCGGTAAATACGCCAACCAGAAGCCGTTCTCCATAACGATTTCGAACGTGAACGGCTTCCGCGCCAAGGCCAAGTATCAGTACGGCAACACGATCAAGTATCAGGAAGTCCTGATCAAGAACAACGGGTTTAGGGTAGGCGATTCAAAGTTCGTGCTGACAAAGGCCGGCACCGCGCAGGTTAGCACCGTTATGAGCGATCCGGCGACCGGTGCAAGCACCCTCGAGAAAGCGTACGTTCACCAGAGCTGATCGTCGAGGCGCTTAGGCCCGCCGGTCGGTCGCGGTGTCCTGTGCGCGTCCGGCGTTCATCAGGTCCAGCGTACGGAAATACGCGCGTCGCCGCAGCATTGCCTCTTCGGGGAACTGTTTCACGACGAGGCTCGTCCGGCTATCGACGACCTGATAGACGACCGAGGCGGCGTCACGATCGACGACCACCTGGCGCGACAGCGCATCGCGCGGGGCCTGCTGATTGTTGCGGGCGCGCGCGCTCACGTCCGCCGCCGTGACGCTCTTGCCCGGCGGAAGCTGAGTCGCCACGGCATCGTTCGTGGCCGGGCTGGCCGGCTGAACGACTGGCGCCGCGACCGGCCCGCCAACCGGTTTGATACTGAAATCCGTACCCATGGTCGCCTCCCAGGCTCCCTTCGAGTCAATCCCCAACCCCCTTTGAACGCAAGCCTAGCGGCTCTCTCTGAATGCCGCGTTAGAAAACGTGCTCAATGAAGTGCTGCCATGAGCGAAAGCATTTGAATTAAATTGGATCAGGTGCGCGAGGGCAGGGCTTGGTTCAAGTTTCGATGCCCGGCATGAAGCCGGGCATGACGACTCGATCAAGCGTCATCCGGCGTTTGAGAGCTACCAGCGATAGGTCACTGTTCCGAGAACAGTGCGCGCCCGTCCAAGGTTGCACTGCGACAGCGCGAAGCAGGATGCAACATAGTACTTGTCGAACAGGTTGCTGGCGTTGACGGAGAAGCGCCAGTTGTCGATCTCGTATCGGATCATGGCGTCGACCAGTGTATAGGCGGGAGCATCGAATGTGTTGAGGAAATCACCTGCGCTCTTGCCGACGTAGCGGACGCCGCCGCCAAAGCCGAGCCCGTTCAGCGCGCCCTCGCGGATGGTGTAATCGGCCCACAGCGATGCGACATGCTGCGGTGTTCGCGCCGGGCGCTTGCCAAGGTCGGCATCGTTGCTCTCTGTCACCTTGACGTTGTTGTAAGTGTACGCTGCGGTCAGATTGAGATTGCTGGTCAAGCTTGCGACGGCTTCGAGTTCTAAGCCTCGCGATGTGATCTCACCGGTCTGGATCGATCTCCCCGGATGATCCGGATCTGCTGTGAGAACGTTCCGACGGCGAAGATCATAGACCGCCGCCGCGAAGCGCATGTTGGTGCCCACCGGCTGGTACTTGATGCCGGCTTCGTACTGCTTGCCGGACTCCGGATCGAATGGCGTGCCGTCAAATGCCGTGCCGGTGACCGGAATAAATGACTCGGAATAGCTTACGTAGGGCACAAGTCCGATGTCGAACTCGTACCCCAAACCGGCCCGTTTGGTAAAAGCCGCGTTCGGCTGAACCGTCTCAGTAAGACTGTCACGGTTGAACGTGCTGGCTTTCACCCAATCGTGCCGGCCGCCGAGCGTCAGAATCCAATTCTCGAGCTTGATCTGGTCCTGCAAATAAAGCCCTGCCTGCTGGTTAGTCTGGAGGCTGTGTGAGTCTGATCCTATCGCAGGAGGATTCAGAGGCTGACCATAGATCGGATTAAAGACATCGATGGTGGGAGCCGCGCCCCACCCACTGCGATAGTCCCACATCACCCGTCTGTAATCGGTGCCGAGCAAAAACGTATGGTTCAAAGGTCCGGTGCGGGCCTTAAATTCCGCCTGATTGTCGATAGCGATCGTGTCGTAAGATTGATCGGCAGGAGAGTAATTGCGGTTCAGCGTCCGCAAATCAGCCTGAAGGCCAGCCGAAAAAATGTCACGCCCTGTATCTCTTTCTTTTACGTACTGGAAATTTTGCCTGAACTTGAAATTATCAGTGAACTGATGCTCGAGGTTATATCCCACCAAAGTTCGCTCGAACGTGCTCCCTCTATATTCGGGCTCGCCTAGAAAGCGCGTCATTGGAATTCGCCCATGCGGGTTTGGCAGAGCCGATCCCTGCGCTGGAACTCCATAATTCCAAATGTAGCGGTCCTTCTGATACTGGCTATACAAAGTCAGATACGTCACATCGGTAGGACGTAGCGTAACAGCGCCGGAGATAAACGCGCGATCATCCTGACTGAAATCGATCTGACTTTTTGAATCGCGAAGAACGCCTGTAAGTCGATAAAGAACCGTCTTGTCTTCATTGGCAGCGCCACTGAAATCGAACGCGCCCTGTTTGTGACCGAACGATCCACCTTGAAGCTGCACTTCGCGAATGGTCTGCTCGGTCGGGCGCTTCGTCACCATGTTGACGATGCCGGCCGGCTGCCCTTGCCCATAGAGTACCGAAGATGGGCCGCGCATCACCTCTATGCGGTCAATTCCGTATGTCTCCACAATAGGAATGCCGATAGCGCGCAAGCCGTTCAGATAGATGGAGCCGGAGTAGCGGTTGCCCTGGAAGCCACGCATGAAGAACGTGATATCGGTTTGAGGTCCTTGCGCTTCTGCGAACACGCCGGGCGCATAATGCAGGGCCTCGTTGATGCTGATCGATTTCCGTGTGTCGATTTGATCGCGCGTGATGATCGAGATAGCTTGCGGCACCTCGATGAGCGGCGTGTCGGTTTTGGTGCCCGTCAAGGTGCGGTTTGCGACAAAGCCTTGCACCGGACTCAATGCCGTCTCGCCCTGCACGTCGATGGTGTCGAGCGAGATCGCGCCGGCGGGCGCGGCTCCCACACTTCCGTCCGCATTCGGCCGCTGGATTGCGACGGTGGAGGCATTGGTAAAGCGATAGCTGAGACCCGTGCCCGCCAGAAGGCGCGTCAGCGCCTGACGGGGAGTGAGATTGCCGGAGACGCCGGGCGACTGGACACCCCTCCCGATGCCGCCGTCGCCGACGACATCAAGGCCGGTGACGCGGGAGAAGGCGGAGATCGCGCCGGCGAGCGGCTGGGGAGGAATAGAGAAGTTATAATTTGAACCGGGCGCCGCCGGGGCCGCGACACGCGCGTTCGATCCCGGCGCCTGCGCGTTAGCAACACCACTGACGCCTGTCGTCAGGGCCGTCGATAGCAGCAATAAAGCCGCACACCCGTTCGAGACGCCGGCCCGCGCTTCCGTGGCCAACCCTTTTCCTGCCCCGCTTCTCATACCTTAAGCCCCCATGCACCCGCGCCGGCTGGGATGCCGGAGCGCGGTTACAGAGTCAGACAAATCGACGGTCCGGATTTTTGCGGGCGTGACGCAAAAAAATCAGTCGGCCGGAAACAACAGGGTCAGGTATGGCGTGGCGGCAACAATCCGGATCGGCACCGCCTCGGCAAGTTGCGCCACGATGGTCTCCGTGCGGTCGAGGTTGACGATGAGCGTGATCGGCCGCTGCGCCAGCGAACCGCTCATGACGACGATGCGGCCCGAGCGCCAGCGGTTGAGGGCCTGAACGGCTTGCCCGAGAGGCGCTTGCGTGAAGATCAGCCGTCCTTCCCGCCACGAAAGTTCGGTGCCGGTTTCCGATTGCCGCGGCTCTCCGATATGGCGGTTGTCATAGGTGACCAGCGAGCCGGCGGAAACCCGGGCGGACCGGTTGCCGAGCGCGACATCGACGGCGCTCTCCGTCACGGCGACGGTCACGCTGTCGTCCCGATAATCGACGCCGAACGCGGTGCCGCGCGCCGTCGTGCGTCCCGGCCCGGCCTCGACGACGAACGGCCGCCCGGCGTCTCTCGCAACCGTGAAAAACGCCTCGCCCTCGTGGAGCGTGAGGCCGCGTTGCCGGGGCGTGAAGGCAACCGATAGCTTGGTCTCGGCCGCAAGGTCGACGGTCGATCCGTCGGCGAGGGTCACGGTGCGGCGTTCGCCGGTCGCGGTCTGGTGATCCGCGAACGGGTGGCTCGCCAGATATCGCCATGCCCCGAGGCCGGCGGCGCCGACGATGACGGCCTTGCCGAGCTTGCGGCGCGTCATCGCTTTCCGTGCGGCGAGGTGGCGGTCCTTCATGCCCGGAAGCTCGATCGCGCCCGCCCACAGCCTGTCGATATCCGCGTAGGCTCTGGCATGGCGCGGATCGGCCGCGAGCCACGTCTTCAATGCGTTCTTGTCCTTGGCCGAGGGCTTGCCGCCATGCATCGTGGCGAACCAGACCGCCGCCTCCTCGACAATCCGGACGTGGTCGGGATCGTCGCTCACCTGACTATCGGCTCTACGTTCCATGCGAACAAATCTCCCGGACGGCGCGGACAGCCGAGCCTGCGTCTGCTCGTCCTATTATATTGACAATCGGGAGAGGTTGATTTTCCGAGGCGCTGCCAAAACATGCTTTGGACGGAACCAGCAGTCCGTGGTTTTCTTCATGCCACCGCGGAACAGGGCGTTGTCATCGGAGCCCAAAGTGCTTTACCGCCGCGCTTCATCGAGGCGCAATTTCATCCGGGCGAGAATGCGCACCATATGGCCGAACGCCGTCCTGGGCTGGATTTCGAGCATCCGGCCGATTTCATCGAAAGTCCGGCCGTCGATGCGTGACAGAATGAAAACCGCGCGATGGGCCGGCGGGAATTCGTTCAGCGTCGCATAAACGATCTTCAGTTCCTGCCGGGACAACACAACCTGTTCGGCCGACGGCGTGTCGTCCGTAAGCGTCGCAAGCGCCGTCTCCGGATCATCGACAAAAGACAGGATGCGTTGACGGCGATTGTAGTTGATCGCCAGATTGGCCGCCGTACGAAACAGATACGCATGACCGTTGGCGATGGGTGTACGGGAGCGCGCCGACCACAGCGCGAGAAATGCCTCCTGGGTCAGATCCGCGGCCGCCTCGGCGGACGGCACGCGCCGACGCAGGAAATGGGTCAGCTCCTTGCTGTGCCGCCGGAAAAGATCTTGGATATCAAACGACACGGGTCGAGCCTTATCCCTCGATCGCGCGGTTGCTCACGCAATCCAGGGTCCGGCTTTACCGAATGGGTAATTTCCTTGCAATATCGTCTTATCTGGATCTGTTCTAAGCTCGACGGATCATTGCCGCTGCCGGGCGCGTTTTCGCAGCATCGCAACGACGACGATCGGAGTGTTTCCGCCCTGGAATATGAAACGCGTTAAAGCGAGCGGCTGACCGCGATCGGGCTGATGTGCTGACGCGAGGGTGCGCTGCGCT
>CAZOOO010000020.1:0-24706 GCA_964581435.1 uncultured Hyphomicrobiales bacterium
TGACGCGAAGGCCGCCGGCCTTGATCTGGCGGCGCGCTTCGCCGTTCGAGGCGACAAGACCCGCCTTCACGAACAGCGCGAGCACGCCTGCGCCGCCGGCAAGCTCGCTTTGCGGAATGTCCACCGTGGGAAGGTTCTCGGCGATGGCGCCTTGCTCGAACGTCGTGCGCGCGGTGCCGGCGGCTCTCTCGGCCTCGTCCCGGCCATGCAGAAGCGCGGTCGCCTCAGTCGCGAGCACCTTCTTGGCTTCGTTGATCTCGGCGCCCTGCAACGCGGCCAGCCTCGCGATCTCGTCCATCGGCAGGATCGTGAACAGCTTCAGGAATCTGACGACGTCGGCGTCCTCGACGTTGCGCCAGTATTGCCAGAAATCGTAGGGGCTGAAGGCGTCCGCATTGAGCCAGACGGCGCCTTGCGCGGTCTTTCCCATTTTCGCACCCGACGCCGTCGTCAATAGCGGCGTGGTCAGGGCGAACAACTGAGGCGTTCCCATGCGACGGCCAAGATCAACGCCGTTGACGATATTGCCCCACTGGTCCGAGCCGCCCATTTGCAGCCGGCAGCCGACCCGGCGCGACAGTTCGACGAAATCGTAGGCTTGGCAAACCATGTAGTTGAATTCGATGAAACTCATCTCCTGTTCGCGCTCAAGGCGGAGGCGAACGGAGTCCATCGTCAGCATCCGGTTGACCGAGAAGTGCCGCCCAATGTCACGCAGCATCTCGATCCAGTTGAGCTTGGTCAGCCATTCGGCGTTGTCCAGCATCATCGCATCGTTGGCGCCAGAGCCATAACGCAGCACCTTGGCGAACACACCGCGAATGCTTGCCTTGTTGGCCTCGATTTCCGCGACGCTGCGGATCGCGCGCGATTCATCCTTGCCGGACGGATCGCCGACCATGGTGGTGCCGCCGCCCATCAGCGTGATCGGCTTGTTGCCGCTCTGCTGGAGCCAGTGGAGCATCATCATGGTCAGGTAGTTGCCGATGTGCAGCGAGGGCGCGGTGCAGTCGTAGCCGACATAAGCCGTCGCCTGACCTTTCGCGGCCAGCGCATCAAGCCCCTCGATATCGGAGCACTGATGGATGAAGCCCCGTTCCTGAAGAATGTTGAGGAAATCGGACTTGAAGGCGGCCATGGCTGAGGGACCCTGATCGTTCTGTTCGGCTCTGTCGCAAATTCGATACCGGCGCATCATGGCCGGACACTGCCGCCGGGCTCCGCCGTGTGCCATTATAAGAAGCGCGCGTTCGGCACAAGCCGGGCGCCGCATGGCAGCCAGCAGGGGGCCGCACGATGATGGCGATCGGTTTGATGAGCGGCACCTCGCTGGACGGCGTCGATATCGCCTTGATCGAAACCGACGGTGAGCGCGTGGCGGCGTTCGGACCGACCGGCTACCGTCCATACTCGGAACACGAACGCGGCCTGCTGCGAGAGGCGCTCGCGGCGGCGGTCAATCTGACGCAGCGCGACGCACGGCCCGGCGTGATCGGCGAGGCCGAACGCGTCGTGACCGTGGCGCACGCCGACGCCGTTGAGGCGTTCGCCGCGCAGAACGGCATCAGGCGCGAGGATATCGATATCGTCGGCTTTCACGGTCAGACGATCCTGCATCGGCCGGCGCGGCGGCTGACCGTGCAGATCGGCGACGCCGCGGCGCTGGCGAAAGCGATCCGCATCCCGGTGATGCACGATTTCCGCGCGGCCGACGTGGCCGCCGGCGGGCAGGGTGCGCCGTTCGTCCCGGTCTATCATCGCGCGCTGGCGCAATCGCTCGGCCGCGACAGTCCGACGTGCGTGGTCAATATCGGCGGCGTCTCCAACGTCACCTATATCGACGGCGCCGACACCCTGATCGCCTGCGACACCGGCCCCGGCAACGCGCTGCTCGATGATTTCATGCTTCGTGCGACGGGCGAGCCGTTCGACCGCGACGGCAGCTTGGCGGAGCAGGGCCGTCCCGACGCGGGCTGGATCGCGCGCGCCTTGCAGCATCCGTTCTTCGCGCTGCCGCCGCCGAAGTCGCTCGACCGCAACGATTTCGCTTCGCTGGCGCTCCCCGATATGGCGCCCGCCGATGGGGCGGCAACGCTGACCGCCTTCACCGCGGCGGCGATCGCACGGATCGTTCCGCTTTTGCCGAAGCCGCCGGCGAACTGGATCGTGGCCGGCGGAGGAGCCCGCAATCCGATCATGCTCGGGATGTTGCGGGAAAGGGTTGCGCCTGCGTCTGTCGAACCGGCCGACGCGCTGGGCTGGTCAGCCGATGCCATCGAGGCGCAGGCTTTCGCCTATCTCGCGGTGCGCGGTCTGCAAGGCTTGCCGCTCAGCTATCCATCGACCACCGGCGTGCCCGTGCCGATGACCGGCGGCGTGATCGCGCGGCCCTGATCGCCTCGCGGCCACGAACGATCAGCGGATGTTCGCGAGCCTCATATCGAGATAGCTGGTGACCGTTTCCATCAACGGCTCCATCCTGTCCTCGAAGAAATGGTTCGCGCCGGCAATGGTTTGCTGGTCGATAACGATGCCCTTCTGGGTTTTCAGTTTCTCCACCAGCGTCGTGACATCCTTGGCGGGCGCGACGATGTCCTTCTCGCCATGGACGATCAGCCCTGACGACGGGCAGGGCGCCAGAAACGAGAAATCGTACCGGTTAGGCTCAGGCGCGATCGAGATGAAGCCCTCCACCTCGGGCCGGCGCATCAGCAATTGCATTCCGATCCAGGCGCCGAAGGAAAACCCTGCGACCCAGCAGGCGCGCGCCTCCGGATTGATGGTCTGCGCCCAGTCGAGCGCCGCCGCGGCGTCCGACAATTCGCCGGTGCCGTGGTCGAACGAGCCCTGGCTGCGGCCGACGCCGCGGAAATTGAAGCGAAGCACGGAAAAGCCCCGCGCCACGAAAGCATAGTAGACCTGATAGACGATCGGGTGGTTCATGCTGCCGCGAAACTGCGGGTGCGGATGCAGGACCATCGCTATCGGGGCATTTTTCTGCTTCGCTGGATGATAGCGGCCTTCGAGACGGCCGGCGGGACCGGTAAAAATGACTTCAGGCATCGGAATCCTTGGCAAATCGGCCGTTCACAAGGCTGGTTTCTGCTCGCCGCCTGACGACGAGGGCGATCAGGCCGACGCACGGCGGGTACAGAAGTGCCAGTGAACACCGCCGCGTTCTAGCATGGGGCGAGGGGCGAAAAGCAAGCATCTTGCACGGCTATGACCGCATCCGCCGAAAATGTCGTATAGTCGCAACCATATGCAGGAACGAACTTATCTCGACTGGAACGCAACCACGCCGCTTCGTAGCGAGGCGCGCGCAGCGATGGCTGCCGCAATGGACCTCTTCGGCAATCCGTCATCCGTTCACGCGGAAGGCAGGCGAGCGCGGGGACTGATAGAAGATGCGCGGATTATGGTCGCGGAAGCCGTAGGAGGCGAACCCCGCAACGTGATCTTTACCTCGGGGGGAACAGAGGCCAACGCGCTGGCGTTAACTCCTGTTATTTGCAATTCAAAGCAAGGCATTGATAATTTTATCGCTTCATCCATCGAACATGTCTCGGTCCTGGCCGGAGGCCGGTTTGCGCCGGACCGGATTGCGCGTCTGCCGGTCGATCGCTCGGGATTGGTCGATCTCGACGTTTTGCGAACGATGCTTGCGCAGCAACCCCTCTCGCTGGTCTCGATCATGCTGGCCAATAACGAAACCGGCGCCATTCAGCCGGTCGCCGAAGCCGCCGAGCTGGTCCACGAAGCGGGCGGTCTGCTGCATGTCGATGCGGTTCAGGCTGTTGGAAAAATTAATATCGATATCAAAGAATTAAATATAGATATTCTATCGATTTCTGCACACAAGGTCGGCGGCCCGAAAGGGACGGGCGCATTGGTGCTTGCGGAGAACCAGGTCCGTCCGATTGCGTTGATGCGGGGAGGCGGTCAGGAGCGGGGCGGCCGAGCCGGCACCGAGAATGTACCGGGAATTGCGGGCTTCGGGGCCGCCGTGAGGGCAGCCGAAGCAGGTCGCGACACCGACATGGCTCGGGTTCAGGCCCTGCGCGACAGGCTGGAGGATGGCTTAAGACAGACGCGGGGCGGCGTGATCTTCTCCCAGGAGGTCGCGCGCCTGCCGAATACGACACTTTTCGGTGTTCCCACCTTGAAAGCGGAGACGGCCGTGGTCAGATTCGACCTTGAAGGGGTGGCCGTCTCATCGGGTTCCGCATGCTCGTCGGGAAAAGTGCAGGCTTCGCATGTGCTGGCGGCCATGGGGTACGGCCCGGAAATGACCAGGAGCGCGATACGGTTTTCGCTGGGCTGGGAGACCACGGACGCAGACGTGGATCGGGCTATTAAGACTTGGCGAAAGCTTTCAGGTGCACTACTAAGGGGGAACGAAACAGGGCTTGAACCATTCTAAGACAGCTTCTTCCTTAGAATTGGAGCAGGCACCAAGACTTCAATCCACCGTGGTCCTTGAAACCGCGAGCGGAGGTAGGAATGGCAGCCGTACAAGAGACGGTCGATCGGGTTCGCCAGATCGACGTCGATCAATACCGGTATGGATTCGAGACCATCATCGAGTCCGAGAAGGCTCCCAAGGGACTTTCCGAAGACACCATCCGGTTTATTTCCGCGAAGAAAAACGAGCCCGCATGGATGCTCGAGTGGAGGCTTGAAGCCTACCGCCGCTGGCTCACCATGCAGGAGCCGACCTGGGCGCGGGTGGACTATCCGAAGATCGACTATCAGGATCTTTATTATTATTCCGCGCCGAAGCCGAAGAAAGAGATCGCCTCGCTCGACGAGATCGATCCGGAAATCCTGAAGACCTACGAGAAGCTCGGCATTCCCTTGCGCGAGGTCGAGGTGCTCGAAGGCGTCGTTCGCCCCGAGGGGGAGCGCAAAGTCGCGGTCGATGCCGTGTTCGACTCGGTGTCCGTAGCGACCACGTTCCAGGAAGAATTGAAGAAGGCCGGCGTGATCTTCATGCCGATCTCGCACGCCATCCAGCAGCATCCGGAACTGGTGAAGCAGTATCTCGGCAGCGTGGTGCCGACCTCCGACAACTTCTTCGCGACGCTGAATTCGGCTGTGTTTTCAGACGGCTCGTTCGTCTATATCCCGCCCGGCGTTCGCTGCCCGATGGAGCTGTCGACCTACTTCCGCATCAACGAGCGCAACACCGGACAGTTCGAGCGTACCCTCATCATCGCCGACAAGGGTTCCTACGTCAGCTACCTCGAGGGCTGCACCGCGCCGCAGCGTGACGAGAACCAGCTGCACGCCGCGGTCGTCGAACTGGTCGCGCTCGACGACGCCGAGATCAAGTATTCGACGGTGCAGAACTGGTACCCCGGCAATTCCGAGGGCAAGGGCGGCATCTACAACTTCGTCACCAAGCGCGGCGACTGCCGCGGCGCGCATTCGAAGATCTCGTGGACCCAGGTTGAGACCGGCTCCGCCATCACCTGGAAATATCCGAGCTGCATCCTGCGCGGCGATAATTCGCGCGGCGAGTTTTACTCGATCGCCATTTCCAACGGCTACCAGCAGGTCGACAGCGGCACCAAGATGCTGCATCTCGGCAAGAACACCACGAGCCGGATCATCTCCAAGGGCATCGCGGCGGGCAAGTCGCAGAACACCTATCGCGGTCTCGTCACCGCTCATCGCAAGGCAGCCAATGCGCGCAACTTCACCGCCTGCGACTCGCTTCTGATCGGCGACAGGTGCGGCGCGCACACCGTGCCCTACATCGAGGCCAAGAATACCTCGGCGCTGTTCGAACACGAGGCGACCACGTCGAAGATTTCGGAAGACGTGCTGTTTTATTGCGTGCAGCGCGGACTGTCGCAGGAGGAGGCCGTCGGCCTCGTCGTCAACGGTTTCGTGAGAGACGTGCTGCAGCAGTTGCCGATGGAGTTCGCGGTCGAGGCTCAGAAGCTGATCTCGATCTCGCTCGAAGGAAGTGTGGGTTAACCCACGTCACTGCGAGCTCGCTACAAAGCTGGCGGTTGTGCCGGCTTTGCGCCGGGCGAAGCGATCCACCGATGGAACCGCCGGATTGCATTGCCCCACGAGCGCGCTTCTCGCGATGACGTAACGATAGCGAAGGATCTACGATGCCGTTGCTTGAAGTCAAAGACCTGCAGGTCCGTGTCGAGGAGCGTGAAATTCTTCACGGCCTGTCGCTGACCGTGAACAAGGGCGAGGTCCATGCGATCATGGGGCCGAACGGCTCCGGCAAATCGACGCTCAGCCATGTCATCGCGGGCAAGCCCGGCTACGAAGTCACCGGCGGTCAGATCCTGTTCAAGGGTGAGGACCTGCTGGAGATGGAGCCCGACGAGCGGGCGGCGAAAGGCGTGTTTCTCGCTTTTCAGTATCCCGTGGAAATCCCCGGCGTCGCCACCATGACATTCCTGCGCACCGCGTTGAACGCGCAGCGCAAGGCGCGCGGCGAGAGCGAATACTCGACGCCGAACTTTCTGAAGAAGGTGCGTGAAGTCGCGGCCTCGCTGAATATTCCGCAGGACATGCTGCGCCGGGGCATCAATGTCGGCTTTTCGGGCGGCGAGAAGAAGCGCAACGAAGTGCTGCAGATGGCGCTGTTCGAGCCGAGTCTCTGCATCCTCGACGAAATGGATTCCGGACTGGACATCGACGCTCTTCGCGTGGCGGCCGACGGCGTCAATGCGCTACGATCACCGGAGCGCGCCATGGTCGTCATCACGCACTACCAGCGGCTGCTCAACTACATCGTGCCCGATGTCGTGCATGTGATGTCGAAGGGCCGCGTCGTGAAGAGCGGAAACAAGGATTTGGCGCTGGAGCTCGAAGCGTCCGGGTATGCGCAGTTCGAGGAAGCATAACTCGAAAAGCGGCCTTCGGTTTCGGATGAGATCATACCGAGAATGATCTGAACGGATTTGATCATGGATGTTGCATTGGTAAAACCGGCTACGGAACGCGCGACCAGGGAGTTGTTCGCCGCGGCGCGTGACCGTCTGCCGGGATCCGGTCCGGTGAGTGAAGCGCGGCAGGCCGCATTCGACGATTTCGCCCGGCGAGGTTTGCCTTACCGGCGCATTGAAGAATGGAAATACACCGACTTGCGCACGCTGTTGCGCGAGATTGCGCCGCTCGCCGCCGCGCCTGATCAGGCGGCATTGGCGAGCGCGGCCAAGGCCGTCACCGCTTATGTCGCTGGCGATGCTTACAAGCTGGTGCTGGTGGACGGGGTATTCGCGCCGCAGCTATCCGATCAGACGCCGGAGACCGGCGTCGAGGTGCGGGCGCTGCGTGACATTCTGGAGAACAACGACGTTGCCGCTCGCGCCGACCTGCTGACCACCACGGCGGCGTCCGATACGATGATCTCTCTCAATACCGCGATGGCCACGGATGGCATTGTCATCGACGTGGCCGAGAATGCGAAGCTGACCAGACCGCTGCATATCGTCCATATCGCCACTCAATCCAGCACGGCGGCATTCACGCGTTCGTTGCTGCGGCTGGCAAATGGCGCACAAGCCACGCTGGTCGAGAGTTTCGTCGCGGCCGAGGGCGCCGCCGCCTATCAGGCTCACGACTCGGTCGTGTTGTGGATCGGCGACGATGCCGGGCTGCAACATGTTCGCCTTGTCGAGGATGCCAGGGACGCCGCCAACATCTCGACCGCGATCGTGACGATCGGCGCAAAAGCAACGTTCAACTCGCTGAATCTCACCAGCGGCGCTGCGGTGAGCCGATATCAAGGCTTCATCAAGTTCAGCGGCGAGGGGTCCCATGCGGACGTGAACGGCGTCAACCTGCTCAATGGCCGCCAGCATGGCGATACGACGCTGGTGCTGGATCATGCCGTGCCGCATTGCAGCAGCAACGAGGTGTTCCGCGCCGTCCTGGACGATCAGGCGCACTCGGTATTCCAGGGCAAGATCATCGTGCGGCCCGATGCGCAAAAGACCGACGGCAAGATGATGACGCGGGCCTTGCTGCTGTCCGACGGCGCGGAAGCCGACAACAAGCCCGAGCTTGAGATTTTCGCCGATGACGTCACCTGCGGTCACGGCGCAACGGTCGGCGCGCTTGACGAAAGCCTGCTGTTCTATCTGCGCGCTCGTGGTCTTTCGGAAAAGGAAGCGCAGGCGCTTCTGATCCAGGCGTTTGTCGGCGAGGCGATCGAATCCGTCGCCGACGATAGCTTGCGCGATGTCGTCATCGGGGCCGCCGAGCGGTGGCTCGCGGCAAGAGGGTGAACGAGAGAGATAAAGAGAAAATGACCCATCCGGCGGTCGCCAACGGTTCCTATGATGTCATGCGCGTGCGCGAGGATTTTCCGGCGCTGGCGATGAAGGTTTACGGCAAACCGCTGGTCTATCTCGACAACGCCGCCTCGGCGCAGAAGCCGAACGCCGTGCTCGACCGGATGACGGAGGCCTACAAGACCGAGTACGCCAACGTTCATCGCGGACTGCATTATCTCGCCAACGCCGCAACCGAAGCCTATGAGGGCGGCCGCGCGCGGGTCGCGCAATTCCTCAACGCCAGGCGGACCGAGGAGATCATCTTCACCCGCAACGCCAGCGAGGCGATCAACCTGGTGGCGTCGTCATGGGGCGAGCCGAACATCAAGGCCGGCGACGAGATCGTGCTCTCGATCATGGAGCATCACTCCAACATCGTCCCATGGCACTTCCTGCGCGAGCGCCACGGCGCCGTCATCAAGTGGGCGCCCGTCGATGACGACGGCAATTTCCTGATCGACGAATTCGAGAAGCTGCTGACGCCGAAGACGAGGCTCGTGGCGATCACGCAGATGTCGAACGCGCTCGGCACCCTCGTTCCGGTCAAGGACGTGGTGAAACTGGCTCATGCGCGCGGCATCCCGGTTCTGGTGGACGGCAGCCAGGCCGCGGTGCATCTTGCCATCGACGTGCAGGACATCGACTGCGACTTCTATGTTCTCACCGGCCACAAGCTCTACGGTCCGACCGGTATCGGCGCGCTATATGCGAAGCACGATCATCTCGTCTCCATGCGTCCCTACAACGGCGGCGGCGAGATGATCCGTGAGGTCGCGCAGGATTGGGTCACCTACGGCGATCCGCCGCACAAGTTCGAAGCCGGCACGCCGGCCATCGTCGAGGCGGTCGGGCTCGGCGCCGCGATCGATTACGTCAATTCGATCGGGAAGGAACGCATCGCGGCGCATGAACATGATCTTCTAGCCTACGCTCAGGAGCGGCTGCGCGAGATCAACTCGCTGCGCATCATCGGCACCGCGCGCGACAAGGGGCCGGTGATCTCGTTCGAGATGAAAGGCGCCCATCCCCACGATGTTGCGACTGTGATCGACCGCGCCGGCATCGCGGTTCGCGCCGGCACCCATTGCGTGATGCCGCTTTTAGAGCGTTTCAACGTTTCGGCGACCTGCCGCGCCTCGTTCGGCATGTATAATACGCGCGAGGAAATCGATCATCTGGCGCAGGCGCTGATCAAGGCACGGGAGTTGTTCACATGAGCGACGCTGCCGAACTGGTTGTAAACAAGACTTGTCACATGCAGACCAGTTCCGCGCTTTCCGCGGAAGAAACCGAGCGTATGGGCGCTGGCATCGTGGCCGCGCTGAAGACCGTGTTCGACCCGGAAATTCCGGCGGACATCTATGAACTCGGCCTGATCTACAAAGTCGACATCAAGGACGACCGCGCCGTCGACGTCGAGATGACGCTGACGACGCCGAATTGCCCTTCGGCGGCCGAACTTCCGATCATGGTGGAAAACGCAGTCGCGAGCGTTCCCGGGGTCGGGGTGGTCAATGTCAACATTGTCTGGGAGCCGCAGTGGGTGCCCGACCGGATGACCGACGAGGCTCGCGCCGTTCTCAATATGTGGTGACTATTAACGCTCGCCCCCGGTGCTATGATCAGACTTGAATTGCCGTCAGGATTGACCAGATGACAGACATGACGCCAGGCACACCAGCAGCCAAGCCGAACTCCCGGCCTCGTCCGCAGGTCATGCGGCTGACTGATGCCGCAGCAGCTCGGGTCAAGGAACTCGCGACGCGAGCCGATTCGGAAATCGTCGGCCTTCGGGTCGGCATCAAGAACGGCGGCTGCGCCGGTCAATCCTACACGGTGGAGTACGCCCACGATATCAGGCCCACAGACGAAGTGGTGGAGGACAAGGGCGTCAAGATTCTGGTCGACCCCAAAGCGGTGCTGTATCTGCTCGGCACCGAGATGGACTACAAGGCTGAAAAGATGCAAGCCCAGTTCGTCTTCAACAACCCGAACCAGGTTTCAGCCTGCGGGTGCGGTGAATCCGTGCAGCTCACGCCCGCCAAAATCGACAGCTAGATCACGATGATCCTGGATCGGATCGATCCAGGATCATGAACGTGATCGATTCCAATATTTTGAGACGCGGGATGCGGGCGGAAAACCGCTGCACACTTTTCCTTATCCCGCTCTAGGGATTTACCGAGTGTGGTGGTTCAAGAAGTTCGCTTCATTGTCTCACCGAGTCCGTCAAGCGAACTTCCGAACCTGAACCACACTATAGCGTGGGTCAAACATCCGGCCGCTAACCGGGGTGGGCCGAAGAACCGCATGGGGAAGCGGGGAAGTCGGATTCCTTCAACTTGCTTTTCATGCGGGGCGCCCGAACGGCTCTTCGAAAATAAAAGATAAGGAGCGGTGCTTTGGCATCGCTCCTTATCAAAGGTCTGTGGTCGGCGGGTTTTGGTGTTATGGGCAGCGATGACGTCTGCCGTCGCGGCCCAGGTAGGTTCCGGAGCGCACGTCGAACGATTTGAACCGCCGCTGGCAGTATGTGATATCGCTGCTATTGGTTCGAACGACGGCCGGACCGTCGTCGTCATCATAGTACCCGTCATCGTAGAACGACGATCCCCAGCCCGATCCCCAACCCCAACCGGGTCCCCAACCTCCGCCCCAACCCCCTCCCCACGGGCCGCCCCACAAGCCTGCACCCAGCAAACCTCCACCAATCAGGCCGGGATAGAAGCCGCCACCCCAGCCTCCGCCCCAACCGCGGCGCCACCCGTGTCCGGCCCAGCCACGACCTCCCCATCCGCGACCGGCCCAGCCCATGCGAGGTCCGCCGCCTCGCCAGCCGCCGCCGAAGTGTCGGCCGCCGCCCATCCCGCCGACGCTGCCACCGCCAATGCGGGCGCCGCCGCCAGAGAATCCCATGGCCTTTGTTCCTTGCGCGAAGCTTGGAGATGATGTCACGGCCAGCGGCGATAGTGCGATGACGGTCGCCGCTAAAACAGTTTTAAAATGGAACATATTCGCAACTCCATATCCGGTTTTTCCAATCGACTTCGCTCACGAACCAAACGTGGCGATAGGCGGGGAGTTCCGCAACGGGCCCTATGGAACCTTCCATCTCCGGCGCGCGCTTCGACATAACTCGTCCAAAAAATATCGTTTTAGATTAAAGGTATGAGTATAAATCTTTATATCTGAGTTTATGGTTCACAAGATCGCGTTGCGTGCGTCATTCGGCCGCCTCGCTCGCATTATTCCGCTTCGGCTTTCCCGCTTTCTCCAGTACCGGCTTCAAAAATTTTCCGGTATGGCTACGCGGCGCTTTGACAATGTCTTCCGGCGGTCCCCAGGCAATAATCTCCCCGCCACCGTCCCCGCCATCGGGGCCGAGGTCGATGACCCAATCCGCGGTCTTGATGACTTCGAGATTGTGCTCGATCACCGCAACCGTATTACCCTGCGCGACCAGCTCATGCAGCACCTCAAGCAGTTTCTTTACATCGTGGAAATGCAAGCCGGTTGTCGGTTCGTCCAGAATGTAGAGGGTGCGGCCGGTCGCGCGTTTCGACAGTTCCCTGGCGAGCTTGACGCGCTGTGCCTCGCCGCCTGACAACGTGGTAGCCTGCTGTCCCACATGGATGTAGTCGAGGCCGACGCGCTGCAACGTCTTGAAGGTCTCGCGCACGCGGGGCACCGCCTTGAAAAATTCGGCCGCTTCCTCGACCGTCATGTCGAGCACGTCGGAAATTGACTTGCCCTTGAACAGTACCTCGAGCGTCTCGCGATTGTAGCGCTTGCCCTTGCAGGTATCGCAGGTGACGTAAACATCGGGCAGGAAGTGCATCTCGATCTTGATCACGCCGTCGCCCTGGCAGGCCTCGCAGCGGCCGCCCTTGACGTTGAAGGAGAAGCGGCCCGGCGCGTAACCGCGGGCCTTGGCTTCCGGCAGCCCGGCGAACCACTCGCGGATCGGCGTGAAGGCGCCGGTATAGGTCGCGGGATTGGAGCGCGGCGTGCGCCCGATCGGCGACTGATCGATATCGATGATCTTGTCGATGTGTTCCAGGCCCTCGATACGGTCGTGGGGCGCGGGGGGATCGCTCGCATTGTTCAGCTTCCGCGCGATCGCCTTGTAAAGCGTATCGATCAGCAGCGTCGACTTGCCGCCGCCGGAAACACCGGTGATGCAGGTGAACAGGCCGAGCGGAACTTCCGCAGTGACGTTCTTGAGGTTGTTGCCGCGCGCGTTGACCACCTTGACGGTGCGGCGATGGTTCGGCGCCCGCCGCTCGGGTATCGCGACGGACAGTTCGCCGGTGAGGTATTTGCCGGTCAGCGACTTGGGGTTGCGCATGATGTCGGCCGGCGTGCCCTGCGCGACGATATGGCCGCCGTGAACGCCGGCGCCGGGACCGATGTCGAGTACATGGTCGGCGAGGCGGATGGCGTCTTCGTCGTGCTCGACGAAGATCACGGTGTTGCCGAGATCGCGCAGCCGCTTCAGGGTTTCGAGCAAACGCGCATTGTCGCGCTGGTGTAAACCAATCGAAGGTTCATCCAGCACATAGAGCACGCCGGTCAGGCCCGAACCGATCTGCGAGGCGAGGCGGATGCGCTGACTCTCGCCGCCGGACAGCGTGCCTGAAGCGCGCGACAGCGTCAGATAGCTGAGGCCGACGTCGAGCAGGAACGACAGCCGCTCGCGGATTTCCTTGAGCACGCGGCCGGCGATCTCGTTCTGCTGCGACGACAGCATTTTCGGAACGGTCTCGAACCATTCGCCGGCGTGCCGCACCGACAGTTGGCTGATCTCGCCGATGTGCCGGCCCCCGATTTTGACGCACAGCGCCTCCGGCTTGAGTCGATAGCCCTTGCAGGCATCACACGGCACGTCGGAGAAATATTTTCCAAGCTCCTCGCGCGCCCATTCGCTTTCGGTCTCGCGATAACGGCGCTCAATGTTGGGGATGACGCCTTCGAACGGTTTCCTGGTTTCGTAGGAGCGCACGCCGTCTTCGTAGGAGAACCTGATCTCGTTATCGCCCGAGCCATGCAAAAGCGCGGCCTGCGCCTTCTTCGGCAGGTCTTTCCATTTGGTGTCCAGAGCGAATTTGTAGAATTTGCCGAGTGCGACGAGGGTTTGCAGGTAGTACGGTGACGACGATTTCGCCCACGGTGCGATCGCGCCCTTGCGCAGCGTCAGTTCCTTGTCGGGAATGACGAGGTCTTGATCGACATGCTGCTCAATACCGAGGCCGCCGCATTTCGGGCAGGCGCCGTAGGGGTTGTTGAATGAGAACAGCCGCGGCTCGATCTCGGGGAGTGTGAAGCCGGACACGGGGCAGGCGAATTTTTCCGAGAACAGGATGCGTTCGGGGCCGCTCCTGTCGTGGATTTTCGCGATTTTTTTCTTTTCGCCCTCTCCGGGGAGAGACGGAGGAGGGGCGTCTGCATACTCGATCACCGCCAGCCCTTCCGCGAGTTTCAAGGCTGTCTCAAAACTCTCAGCCAGCCGTTGGCCCAGGTCCGGCCGCACAATGATGCGGTCGACCACCACGTCGATGTCGTGCGGAGATTTCTTATCCAGCGCGGGAGCGTCGGCGAGTTCGTAAAAAGCGCCGTCGACCTTGACGCGCTGGAAACCCTTCTTGAGATACTCAGCCAGCTCTTTTCGATACTCGCCCTTGCGGCCGCGAACGACCGGCGCCAGCAGATAGAGCCGCGTGCCATCGGGCAGCGCCAATACCCGGTCGACCATCTGCGACACCGTCTGGCTTTCGATCGGCAGGCCGGTTGCGGGCGAATAGGGCACGCCGACGCGCGCCCACAATAGCCGCATGTAATCGTAGATCTCGGTCACGGTCCCCACGGTCGAGCGCGGATTCTTCGAAGTCGTCTTCTGTTCGATGGAGATCGCCGGTGACAGTCCGTCGATCTGATCGACGTCGGGCTTCTGCATCATCTCCAGAAACTGACGCGCGTAAGCCGACAGGGATTCGACATAGCGGCGCTGGCCCTCGGCATAAATGGTGTCGAACGCCAGCGAGGACTTGCCGGAGCCGGACAAGCCGGTGAACACCACGAGCTTATCGCGCGGGATCTCCAGATCGACGTTCTTCAGGTTGTGTTCGCGAGCGCCGCGAATGGCGATGGTGCGACTGGCAGGACTCAATTGTTGCCGCTTCGCCTTGATGACTTCGTCCATGACAGGCTTTTCCGGGCGCAGAGGCGCCGCGTTCGGGCGCGCCGCGCCGGGCAAAATCCCCAGAGTAGCGCCATTTGTGGCAGTCTGTGGAACGTAGATAGAACGGCGGGCGATTTCCAGAGGGTGTCAGCAATCATCCCCGATTTCATCGGATGACAGTCCGGCCGTATCGGCAAGCTGCTCGCTGGAGGGGTCACCAGCGAACGATGGCCCTTAAACAAAAAGGCCGGCAAAAAGCCGGCCTTTCAGAGTTTTCCAGGGAAGTCGGATCAGACGAGATCAGTACCGCGCAATGGCGGGGCCGCCCCAGCGGTAATTGATGCGCGCGGTGACGAGATCCACATCCTGGCTGATGTTGTCAGCTCCAAATACCGTACCGGCGGCTCCGGCAACCCCATTGTTGAGGAAGGTGTGTCTGCTGTTGCCCATGAAGATATGGTCGTATTCGAACGCGAGCGACCAGTTCGGTGCGAAACCATATTCGAGGCCGACGCCGACCACGGCACCCCAGCGGGTGTTGCTGATGCTGTCGCTCGCCTGAACGCCGGTCGCGGTCACAAGGCTCCGATACCGGTTAGAAGTCACGGCGCCGCCGCCCTTCACGTAAAGCAAGGTTGCATCCCAAGCGTAACCGATCTGGCCGGTGAACAGGCCGAACGCATCAAGACGGCTGTCGTTGGTGAAGGCTGGGAAGGCCAGGCTGATATTACGGCCGTTCAGATCGGCCCAGTTGCCCTGAGCTTCAATGCCGAACACCCAGTTGGTGGACTGCCAGCGATAGCCGATCTGGCCACCGGCCGTACCGCCGGTCGCATCATGGCAGCCTTCGGGGCCGGTAGGGTTCAAGGTATAATTCCAGCAGTTTCTGCTCGATCCCCAGCCGCCGTTGGCGCCGATGTAGAAGCCGCTCCAGTCATAAATCGCAGCCATCATCGGAGGAGGAGCCTTCGTATATGGACGCGGGGCAAGATCGGCCGCGGTGGCGGGCGCAGCGCTAAGGCCAATGGCGAGTGCACCGACGGCCCCGATCAATAATTTGTTCATTTCAATCCCCCGGATTGTGCTTTAATTTCAAAGGCTAAGGCACGAGCGCTGGCAGCTGTATCTACTTTGTGAATCACTTATACTCCCCGGCGCGGCAAAATGCCGTCTCTCAAATGCAACACATCGGGCCAAATCAGTTTGTTTCCACGCGCGGAATACACCGTCGGCATCGCCGCAAGTTTTGTGCTCCTTAATTGGTTTTTTGTTGAGAACAAATATAGAACAAGATACATATATTCGATCGTGGATAATCCGGCGATTAGCCTCTCGCCGCCGCGGCTGGGGTGTAGGTTGCCTGAATGCCCGCCACGATGGGGGGTGAGTTTTAAGCGGACCACCCGTTTGGGCTGGCGCCGGTGTGGGCTGGCAACCGGAACGGGACAATGGGAGAACAGTGATGGCGGGTAGCGTGAACAAGGTTATTCTGATCGGCAATCTTGGCGCTGATCCGGAGATCAAGCGGACCCAGGATGGACGGCCGATCGCCAATCTGCGGATCGCCACCTCTGAAACCTGGCGCGACAGGACCAGCGGCGAGCGAAAGGAGAAGACCGAGTGGCACCGCGTCGTGATTTTCAGCGAAGGCCTGTGCAAGGTTGCTGAGCAGTATTTGAGAAAGGGTTCGAAGGTCTACATCGAGGGTCAGTTGCAGACCCGTAAATGGACCGACCAGAACGGCGTCGAAAAATATTCCACCGAAGTCGTGCTGCAGAATTTCAATTCGAACTTGACGATGCTCGATGGCCGTAACAGCGGTGCGGGCGGCAATTTCGGGTCTGACGATTCCAGCGGCGACTTCGGATCCGGAAGTCCGTCCGGCGCCGCGCCGCGCCGCGCTGCGGCCGCCGGCAGCCACCGCAGCGACATGGATGACGATATTCCATTTTAGGCGAGTGAATATGATCGGAGAACTGGATGCCGTTGTCCGTCAGAACCGTGGGATGGTGTATGTAGGTCCCTTTGAGAAGCAAGGCCGCTCGTATCCAAGCCCGCGCTGAATACGACACGGCGCAGGAGAGAGGCGAGGTTGCCGGCGCCGGAGGCGAGCGTTCCGGCCGATAACATTCGCCTCCGGCGTTGACGGTGCCCAACATCGGTCTCTCCCGGAAGGACATCCACGAAGTCCGCATCATCCGCGACGCGGAAACAGAACACAGATGACCGGCTTGGATCGACCGACTTTCGCCATTCTGTTGCGGCGGGCCGGTAAGGTTAGATCATGAAAGAAATTCTAACGCGCCGGTTTTGAGATCGTACATTGCTCCCGCTATCTTGATGGCGCCGCCGGATTCGAGACCGGCGAGGACAGGACTATGCTTTCGAATATTTGCGATGGTCATGCTGACATTTGTCCGGGCGACAGCATCCACGAAAGCGTAATTCTTCGCGGACCGATCGCCCGAGAAAGAGGTAGCCTGCACCGCTGGCTTGATCTTGTCGAGAAGTCCCGTCAGGTTCCCCAATTCGACGTTGTCGATGGCCCCTTTGATCGCGCCGCAGGACGTGTGGCCCATCACGAGCACGACTTTTGCTCCGGCAACCTTGCAAGCGAATTCCAAGCTTCCAAGGATGTTGGCCGCTTCGATGTTGCCGGCCACTCGAGCATTGAAAATATCGCCGATGCCGAGATCCATGATCACCTCGGCTGGCGCGCGCGAGTCGATACAACTGAGCAGGGCTGCTTTCGGATACTGTCCCTCCGCGCTGGATTCCTGTTCGCGCAGGTAGTTGCGATCCTTCCTTTCGCCGTTGCGAAACCGAATATTTCCATTTTTCATCTCATCAATGATTTGTTGAGGCGTAAAGTTATCGCGCTGCTGCTGCGTCAGGGCGGCGGCATAAGTATCTTTTGCCATGAGCACGCCGCCGCCGATGGCGGTGGCGGCGCCAGCAAATTTGAGAAAGCCGCGGCGTCCCCAGCAATGGCAGTCTTTGGAATGACCTAACGTCTCGTGCATCAAAATCTCCTGTGATTCAGCGAACCTAAGCAATTCGTCTAGCCGGGCTCCATGATACCGACGGCGAGTCCAGCCGCGCGACAAAGAATGTGGCTGCCGCCGGCGATGCGATATCGACGCTTTTCGCCAGGGCCATCGTAGCCTCGAAGGTGAGACAGGCTGCGGTCAGCATGCCGCCGAAGATGATAATATCGGCGGCGTTCCACTTTACTTTGTTCGTGATCTGCATGGCAACGGTGGGCACCGGCAACACCGCTGCGGCGAAGCGCATGGAGGCAGTCATCGAGCGACAGCAGTGTATGGCGCCCGACGGCGACGATAATCGCTTCGTCTTCCGGCGAGAGCACCGACGAATGTGGCTCCTTCGGTCCGGTCGGCAGATCAGCTACCGACGTCCGCTTCTTCTACTTGGCCACGTCTTCTGGTTGATCCCGTAGCGCTTGGCCAGAGCCTTCAGGCTCACTCTATATCAGGCTCACTCTATATTGTACCGCTCGACGCACCGCCGCTGTCGTCGCGGCACTCCCGTGGTGAACCCGACCCATAGTGCATCCTTAAAACTGCGCCACATCAAGGTCCAGGATTAAACGTCTGGCGGGTTCAGCCTTGCGCGGTTGTCAGCGCCGCCGATTTGGCCTCGATCTGGCCGATGGCGTCGACGACCGCATCGAACGTCAGCATGGTGGAGGCGTGGCGCGCCTTGTAATCGCGCACCGGTTCGAGCAGCGCGATGTCCGCCCACTTTCCTTCGGGCGGCGCACCGTTTTCCTTCAGCATTCTGCGAACGATCTCGCGCAACTCGCGGAGTTCGCTGGCGGTCGAACCGACCACATGGCGCGCCATGATCGAGGATGACGCTTGGCCGAGCGCGCAGGCCTTCACGTCGTGCGCGAAGTCCGTGACGATGGGGCCATCCATCTTGAGATCTATTTTGACGGTGGACCCGCAAAGCTTCGAATGGGCAGTGGCGCTGGCGTCCGGCGCCGGAAGGCGGCCCAGGCGTGGAATATTGCCGGCCAGTTCGATGATGCGGTTATTGTAGACGTCATCCAGCATAGGTTTCGACATTGAATTCGCTAAAGAGGCGGCGCGACGCTCTTGGCGGCGGGAACCTCGAAGCCTATATATGTATCTATCGCCGGGAAACGCAATCCGGCGATTTTCCGTCGCACCCGGATTGAAGTTCGATTCGGGCGTTGCAATGTTCAATATCAAGGGACTCAGGCGTCCGGTGGCGTGCGATGCTGCCCCGTCTGCCCGGTGACACTCCGGTCTCATGCGAGGCCGGTCGAACGGAGTGAAGATGGACGCTTTGATCAAGCCGCTGCGCGGCAGCAAGCCTTCTGACGTCAAATCCAACAACGCCAAACCTGCGGTGTTCGCTTCCGCCCAACTGGATCCGTCTGAGTTTCTGGCGGCGGTTCAGCCTAACCGGCAGCGCCCGTCGCGGCATGAAGCGGAAGACGCGGTCAGGACGTTGTTGTCCTATATCGGCGAAAATCCGGACCGCGAGGGGCTTCTCGATACGCCGCGCCGGGTGATCGAGTCGTACGACGAGATCTACCAGGGTTATCATCAGTGTCCGGCCGAAGTGTTGAACCGGACCTTCGGTGAAACCGCGGGCTATGATGATTTCGTGCTGGTGCGCGACATCGCGTTCACTTCGCAGTGCGAGCATCACATGATGCCGTTCTATGGCAAGGCGCACATCGCCTATACGCCGGTGGAACGGGTGGTCGGGCTGTCCAAACTGGCGCGCCTGACTGACATCTTCGCCCGAAGGCTCCAGACCCAGGAGCACATGACGGCGCAGATCGCCGCGGCCGTGGACGAGGTGCTCAAGCCGCGCGGCGTCGCCGTGATGATCGAGGCGGAGCATACCTGCATGTCGGTGCGCGGCGTCGCCAAGCATGGCGCGATGACGGTCACCAGCCGGTTCACGGGCGTATTCCGTGACGATCCCGCGGAGCAGGCACGCTTCCTGTCGATGGTACGAGCCTCGCCGCGCTAAGTCCCTGGACGATATTCCGGTGGGATTTCCAGTGCCTGGATCAAAACCTTCATTCGAAACCGAGGAGGGGCTGGCGTTCCAGCCCCGCTTTGACGCGTCCGGTCTGGTGAGTTGCGTCGCAACGGACGCCGCAACCGGCGACGTTCTAATGGTGGCGCACATGAACGAAGAGGCGCTGCGGCGGACCGTCGAGACCGGCGATGCCTGGTATTATAGTCGTTCTCGCAAGGCGTTATGGCGGAAAGGCGAGAGTTCAGGTCAGGTCCAGCGGGTGCTGGAAATGCGAACGGACTGCGATCAGGACGCGGTCTGGATCAAGGTCGAGCAGCGGGGCGCCGCCTGTCACACCGGGCGACGATCCTGTTTCTACCGCGCTGTAACCAAAGGCGAGGACGACGAAATGCGCCTTACGTTTGTGGATGCTGACAGGCTGTTCGATCCGGTCGACGTTTATGGTGCGAAACCCTGACAGTTCTTGGTCGCCGCCGCCGTTAAGGTTCTGTTAACCATAGTCTTCCACCTTACGCTCCGGGAAAATTGCCGGCCCGAGATGCCGGAATGGACAGCGAGAATCGCCGATGTCGCGCCGGAAGGCGGTCGTCGGTTCGCCTGAGCGGAGAGCAAGATGAGCGTCGGTGCCGCCAATGCCGCTTCCGGACTGGGCGGAATCTTCGGCGGAATAACCACCGCCATCAGGCGGGCGGCCGAGGCCACGGGAGCGAGCTTCGAATATCTGCTGGCGACCGCCAAGATGGAATCCAATTTCAATCCTCATGCCGCCGCCGGCACGTCGTCCGCCAAAGGTCTCTATCAGTTCATCGAGCAGACCTGGCTCGGTACGGTCAAGGAGGCGGGGCCCGCGCTCGGCTTTAACGGCTATGCCGACGCGATCGCCAAATCCTCATCCGGCACCTATTCCGTTGCGGATCCGGCGACCCGCGCCGCCATTCTCAAGCTGCGTGACGACCCGGCGATCGCATCGGCCATGGCCGGCGTGCTGACGCAATCCAACAGTTTCAAGCTGACCGGCCTGATCGGCCGCCGTCCGACCGACAGCGAACTCTACATGGCGCACTTCATGGGTGTCGGCGGAGCCGCGAAACTGATCGCGAATGCCGAGGACAATCCGCAAGCGGTCGGCGCGCGGCTGTTCCCGAACGCCGCCGCCGCCAACCGTCCGATCTTCTATGATTCGAACGGCCGCGCGCGCAGCGTCTCGGAAGTCTACGCCGATCTGGACCGGCGCTACGCCGTCGCCGCCAATTCGCCCGCGACCCGGATGGCTTTGGCCTCCGAGACGCCATTCTCGACGTCATCTGACCATGCGGCCTATCTGTCGCGCCTGCCCGACGTGCATGGTGTCGCACCATCCTCGGTCGCACCAAGCCAGCCGATATTCCGTTCGCTGTTTCAGGTCGGCGGGCGTACGCAGCCGGTGTCCCCGGTGGTTCAGGAATTGTGGGGTGCGCCATCCACCACGGCGCAAAACCCATCATCCATTTCTGATCCGCGCCAGCCGTTCGATCTGTTCAGCGATCGCAGCGGCGCCTATAGCGGGTAAGCTAACGAACCCTGAACGGGTCGTTGATCCGGAGCCGTTTTCTGAACGACGCTCCGCAGCAAACTTCTCGCAAAAAATGACCTTGTCGCGATCGCCTCATCGTACGCGTGAACTCGCCGCATTAACGAAGCATCAACCAACGCGCACGGTTATGGTGAACCCTTTGTTAAGCGTCATGGTTTATTTTCTATGACCGACATCGTTTCGCGGTGTCGGCGCGCAGGCCGGAAAGACCATGATCGTTCGGCAATTCCTGACATGGGTACGGACCGCTCCCGCAAGCGAGCGGGCCGAAGCGACGCGAGCGCTGGCTAGAGCCTGGCTCATATCCGATCTGTCGGATGACGAGCGCGCCGTCGCCGAGGGCGGGCTGCTGCTGCAACTCGACGACCCGTCTGCGTTGGTTCGCCGGGCGATGGCGGACGTCTTCGCGCGCAGCGTGAGCGCGCCGCCGGCCGTCATCCGGGCACTGTCGGTCGATCAGCCCTCGGTCGCTGTTCCGGTTCTCGAACATTCGCCGCTCCTGATCGATGCGGATCTCGTCGACATCGTCGCGACCGGTGGCTGCGAGGCGCAGCGCGCCGTCGCGCGCCGCGTCCGCGTGCCGGTGTCGGTCTGTGCAGCTATCGCCGAGGTCGGTTCGGCTGCTGCTGCTCTTGAACTCATCGAAAATCCGGGCGCCGATCTCGCTCGGGTTTCATGGGACCGCATCGTCGAGCGGCACGGTCATCTCCCGGCGATCCGGGAATCGATGCTGGCGCTTGAGGATCTGCCCGCGGTCACGCGGCTTGCGCTGATCGGAAAACTGTCCGACGCGCTGGCACAGTGCGTTGTCTCCCGAAACTGGCTCGGCGCCGATCGCGCCGGCCGCGCGGTCAGCGACGCCCGCGATCGCTCCATCGTCAGCATCGCGGCCCGCGCGCGAGACGACGACATGCGCGGCCTGGTCGCGCATCTGCGTGCCACCGGACAACTCACCGCCGGGTTGATGTTGCGCGCCTTGCTGTCGGGCAATATGGAGCTGTTCAATCATGCGCTGGCGGAACTGTCCGGCCTGCCTTTAAGCCGCGTCACCGCGCTGGTTCATGATCGCGGCGGCGCGAGCCTTGCCGCGTTGCTGACGCGGGCGGGGCTGCCCGAATCCACATTCCCCGCGTTCCGCGCAGCGCTGGAAGCACGCGACGAGATCGGCTTTGCCGGGACGCTCGGCGGCGCGACGCGGCTGCGCCGCCGCATGGTCGAACGGGTGTTGGCGGCGTGTGAAGCCACGCCCGCCGAAGCCTCGGAGACTCTGCTGGTTCTGCTGCGGCGCTTCGCAACCGAATCGGCGCGCGAGGAAGCGCGCGTGTTCTGTGACGAACTGGTAGCGGAGACGGCTTGGGAGCCGGCGCCTGACGATGTGCCGGTTGCCGAGCCGGAGTTCTGCGAGTTCGGGTTCAGCGAGGAGTTCCGCGAACCTGTGCCCGACATAGGGTTTTCGAGCGAAATGGATGCCGGTTCGTTTGAAGAAAGCGCGTCAAACCAGATGGGCACCAGGCCGCGATTTCTCGACCGCTTGGCATTCAAACCTCAGCTCGGCGAACGCGAGCTTGATGAAGCTGAGCTTGACGACGCGAAGTCTTGTGAAGCTTCGTCTTGCGAAGTTGAGTCTTGCGAATCTGAGCCTTATGAGGCCGGGCCTTACATCTTCGCGTCTTATGAACCGGAGCGCTTCGAGCCCAGGTTCGACGAGCCGGCGTTTTGCGAGTCCGCGTCCCGTAAGCCGCGCTTCGACGAGCCCAGGAATTCACCGCGCGCATATTGTGAACCGCTACTCAGCGATCTTCTCGCGGCGTAACCCGTCAGCGAGCGAAGACCTGTACGGCGGGTCCTCCGGCCGTAGGACCGGTGATCTAAAACTACTTGAGAATAATCCTCAGCGGGAAACGGCCGAACGCTATTCCGTCGGCGCGATGCTCGGCGCGAGAATGGCTTCAAGGTGTTCGGGGCGATCGTGGTTGACCGCCGCGAGATATTCGTCGGCGACGAGGCGCAGCTTGCGGTTGATTTCCCTTGCCATGGTCTCGGTGCCGGGACTGGTGTGTTCGCGCACGATCGCCTGGATCGCGTTGATGTGATAGGCGATCAGCTCCGCGGGTACCCGGTCGAGAGCCGGAGCATGTTCGATGATGCGGCAGAGGCTTTCGGCGCCGGCGGCGGCGAAAGGATATCCGAAGGTCGCGGCGTCGCCCTTGATGTCGTGCGCGGCGCGAAACAGTTCGTCGCGCGCGGCCGGGGTGAATCCGTCCTTGAGAATGGCTGCGTGGGCCGCGGCGAGGCGGTCACGCTCGATCGCCATCCACTTGGAGAATTCGTCCGAAAGCCCCGCCAGCGCCTTTTCGGCGCGCGCGATCGGGTCCTCGAAATTCGTCTCGTCGACAAGCCGGACGACGTTGCGCAGCCGGTTGGGCGGGGTGATGACGTGATGATCGGCGAATGCCTGGATCGTCAGTTCGGATGGCTCTTCCTTCTGCATGGCCGCGCCTTCTAGCCCGGGGCTCGAGCCTTATCCAGCAGCGACGGCTGCGGGATGAGGTCGGGCTCCTTGGTGCCGCGGCGCTCGGGGCCGATATAGGCGTTGCTGGTATTGCGCCGGCGGTCCGGACCGAAATAATTCCTGGTCTTGATGAAAGGGCGTGGCGAGATCACGACGTTCAGGATTCGTTGATGAAGTCCCTTGGCTGAAATCGGTTTCGCAAGGAATTCGGTGATGCCGGCATCGCGCGCGACCGTGACGCGCCGTTTCTCCGAGTGTCCGGTCAGCATGATGATCGGGGCAAACGGGTTTCCTTTCGAATCGGGCTGGCGGATCATCTGCGTCAATTCGATGCCGTCGAAGATCGGCATCGCCCAGTCGACGATGACGATGTCCGGAGCATAATGAGTATACATTTCGAGGGCGGTGGCGCCGTCCTCGGCCTCGTAGACTTCGCGCGCGCCGAACGAATGCAGCAGCGTGCGCAGAATGCGGCGCATGTGCGCGTTGTCATCGCAGACGAGAAACCGCAGCTTGTTGAAATCGATGCCGTACATGGTGCGGTCCCGGTATACTGGCCGTTAACTATATGTCCTCGCCGTTAACGAATGGTTGCCGCAGCTTCCGCCTTTCTCGATCAGGCCAATGCCGAGACCGCGCATCCATAAAAGAGGAGGGGGAAGAACCTCAGTATCCGAACTGCTCCCTGAGGATTCGCTCCTCGAGGCTGTGGCCGGGGTCGAACAGCATTCGCATCGAAATCATCTTGTCGGATGAGACCTCGACGCGGCGGACGTTGCGAGCCTCCTCGTGGTCGGCGACTGCGGCCACGGGGCGCTTTTCGCCTTCAAGCACCTCGATCGTCACGACGGCCGTATCGGGCAACAATGCGCCGCGCCAGCGGCGCGGACGGAAGGGACTGATCGGGGTCAGGGCGAGCAGCGCCGCGTTGATCGGCAGGATCGGTCCCTGCGCCGACAGGTTGTAGGCGGTCGATCCGGCCGGCGTGGCGACCATTACGCCGTCGGCGATGAGTTCGGCCATGCGCTCGCGCTCGTCGATCAGGATGCGCAGCCGCGCGGCCTGGTGGGTCTGGCGAAACAGCG
>CAZOOO010000021.1:0-23750 GCA_964581435.1 uncultured Hyphomicrobiales bacterium
ATCGAACCTCCCGCGGTCGGCTTGGCCACGCCGTTCTTGAACAACTCATACATGGCCGCCCCGCGCGGGTCCGCGACGCCGATGACGATATCCTTCTTTTTTTCCCGCAGGAAAGCGCTTGCTCCGGCGAGCGTGCCGCCGGTGCCGATCGAACAGATGAAGCCATCGACCTTTCCGCCCGTCTGGTCCCAGATTTCGGGACCCGTGGAAACATAATGGGCCTTCGGATTGTCGAGGTTGTTCCATTGATCGGCGAACAGGACGCCGTTGGGCTCGGACTTGCGCAGTTCGTCAGCGAGGCGCTTTGCGATGTGCTGATAGTTGTTCGGGTTGCTGTAGGGGAGCGCCGGAACCTCGACCAGTTCGGCTCCGCACAGCCGCAGCATGTCCTTCTTTTCGCGGCTTTGCGTCTCCGGGATCACGATCATCGTGCGATAGCCGCGCGCGCTGGCGACGATGGCAAGACCGATGCCGGTATTGCCGGCCGTGCCTTCGACCACGAGGCCGCCGGGCTTGAGATCGCCGCGATTTTCGGCTTCCAGGATCATCTGTTTGCCGGCGCGATCCTTGACGGACTGGCCCGGATTCATGAACTCGGCCTTGCCGAGAATGGTGCATCCCGTCGCTTCCGAGGCGCGCTTCAACTTGATGAGTGGCGTATTGCCGATCGCTTCCACGACGTCGTTATCGATTCTCATGAGACGCAAAATTTCTCATTGGGCTGTTAAGGATTCAGGGCAACCCTAGTTGAGGGGCGAGGGAGGTACAAGGGCGCGCAAGAATCGCATCCCCAAAGGGTATGCTTCCGGGCCGACGAATCCTTGCGAGTCGGCGGGGGATACTCGCGGCGGCGCATGAAATCTTCGTAAGATTGTCGGACGCGCATCGGTCTGAGATTCAAAAAGAGCTGCAAAATCGGACGTTTTCTGAAGATTCATAGCTGCGAGGCCAGCAGAGCGTATCTAATGTTCTTGGCTCGGCAGGATTGTCCGTCGCCTGTCCGGACAGCTAGAATAGGATGGCTCTAGAGCCTTTCCGCTCCTGACAGAATCAGACGCGTGGCTCTATAATTTTGATCTGACGCGTTTTCTTCACGCGAACCGGTACCCATCCCCGGGGCAAACCCGGGGACATGCTTCGCTCGAAAACGCTCTGGGAGAAAGTATTATTACCGGTGACCGCGTCGCTTTATTTCAGAAAAGGTTTGTACGGCGGCGCTGCGAGGTCAGGTCAATACCTGTCGCCGCCTCCTCTGTCTTCCCCCAGGGGGCCGCTGTGAGTGCTTCCCCGGTAACGGCATCGAGCGATCCTCGGAGATGCGCGACGTGGATTTGGCGTTCCGCCACGCTCTTCCTGGTGTTGGCGGCGGCCGCGGCGTCGACCGGCTGTATCCTGACCAAAGATCTTCCTGATCCGGCGCTGGATATTCCCGCGGGCTATAAGGCTGCGAAGACGACCGCGGCCGATGCGCTGCCGACGCTCGACTGGTGGCGCGGTTTTCGTTCTTCTGAGCTGACCGACCTGATGGAGGAGGCTCAGACCGTCAACCTCGATATCGCAGCGGCGGCGGCGAGGATCATTCAGGCTGACCAGCAAGCCCAGATCGTCGGCGCGGCGCTGTTGCCGAGCGTCAGCATCGGGGGACAGGAATCCTATTTCCGTACGTCGGGTTCGAGCCAGAGCGGCCTGACCAACCGGGGCCGGGAGGTGGTCAACTACTCGGGCACGTTGAGCGGCGCCAGCTATGAAATCGACTTCTGGGGCAAGAACCGTGCGGCCCTGCTGGCCGCGACCGAGACGGCCACCGCGAACCGCTTTGACCGCGACGTGGTCGCGCTGACGACGCTCGCCAGCCTCGCGAATGCCTATTTTCAGGTCCTTGCCGCGCAGGATCGCATTCGCACCGCCGAGCGTAACATAGCGAGCGCCCTGCGTATCCTGGATGCGCTCAAACAGCGGCTGAGCGCGGGCACCGGGTCGGACCTCGACGTGGCGCAGCAGGAAAGCATGTTGGCGAATCTGCGCGCGACCGTTCCGCCGCTTCGGCAGACGCTCGTACAGAATGTCAACGCGCTTGCGACGCTGGTGGCCCGCCCGCCGGAAAGCGTGAACGTCAAGGGCGGTTCGCTCAACCGGATCACCGCACCACGGGTGGCGCCGGGGCTGCCGTCCGAATTGTTGACCCAGCGTCCGGATATCCGCCGTCAGGAGGCGCAACTCGCGTCGGCGACCGCGAATGTCGGTAATGCGCGGGCGCAGTTTTTTCCGAGCATTCAGCTGACCGCGCAGGGGGGCTACCAGAGTCCGGCGCTGATCGCGTTGTTCCAGCCCCAGGCCGCATTTTTCAACCTTGCCGGCGGACTGACGCAGCCGATCTTCGACGGCGGCAGGATCCTCGGCAATTTCGAATTCACAAGGGCAAAACAGGACGAGCTGCTTCAAACTTACCGCAAGACGGTGGTCTCAGCGTTCGCCGATGTCGATAACGCGCTGACTGCCGTGCGTCAGACCACCGAGAGACTGCGCCTGCAGCGGGAGGTCGTGGCCGCTTCGCGCAAGGCGTTCCAGCTTTCCGAGCAGCAGCTTCAGGCTGGCACCGCCGATATCATTATCGTGCTGAACACGCAGTTGACGCTGTTTCAGGCGGAAGACGTCCTATCGCAAGCGCAGCTCGCACGGTTACAGGCGATCGTGAGCCTTTATCAGGCCCTGGGCGGCGGCTGGGAGCCGAGAATCGAGAGGGCGGGCAATGCTCTTTAAACCGGACCCGGACGAAACCGCGAAAGCAGCCGGCGACAGGTTGCCTGGCAAGGCGGCGGGCGGCCGGCGGCGTCCTGCGTGGATCGTCATCACGCTTCTGATTGTCGGAGGGCTTGCCTATCTCGGCTGGACGGCGTTCGGGCAGAAGACGCGCGACGGGCGCCGGGAACGTCCCGATCGCGCGGTTCCGGTATTGGCTGCAACACCGCGTATCCAGGACGTGCCGGTCTACCTCGACGGCGTCGGAACCGTCCGGGCGCTGAACACCGTCACCGTGCGCTCTCAGGTCAACGGCAAGCTGATCGCCGTCAATTTCACCGAAGGTCAGGACGTTCAGAAAGACGACGTGCTGGGCGAAATCGATCCCGTGATCTACCGGGCTCAGTACGATCAGGCGGTCGCGAAGAAGGCGCAGGACGAAGCGCAACTCGCCAATATGCGCCTTGATTTGAAACGCTACGAGCAGTTGGTCGCCTCTAACGCCGGTTCGAAGCAGCAAGCGGACACCCAAAGGGCAGTCGTCGCGCAGCAGGAGGCGCTGGTCAAGGCCGATCAGGCCGCGATCGACAACGCAGCGGCGATGCTCGGCTTTACCAAGATCGTCGCGCCGATTTCCGGTCGCGTGGGCCTGCGCCAGGTCGATCGCGGCAACATCATCAACGCCACGGATGCGACCGGACTCGTCATCATTACGCAGCTTCAGCCCATCTCGGTCCAGTTCAGCCTTCCGCAACAGCAGATTACGCGGGTGAATGCAGCCGCCGCCAAGGGTGAAATCGAAGTCGACGTGTTTGGGAACGACGGCAAGACAGTGGCCGACACAGGCAAGCTGATCGGTATCGATAATCAGGTCGATCCGACGACCGGCACGCTGAGGCTGAGAGCCAAGTTTCCCAACGAGCATTTCCAGCTCTGGCCGGGCCAGTTCGTCAACGTGAGGATCAAGGTTGAAACGCTGTCGCAGGCGACGGTCATACCGACGTCGGCGGTGCAGCGCGGTCCGCTCGGAACCTTCAGCTACGTGATCGGAGACGACGACATCGTGACGGCCAAACCGGTGACGGTGCAGCAGCAGGACGAAAAGGACGCCGTGATCGCCAGGGGAATTTCTCCTGCCGACCGCGTGGTCACGACGGGATTCGCCAATCTCTCGGACGGCGCAAAGGTAACGGTCAGCCAGAACGATCAGATGCCGACGGCCGATCTGGCGCCGCAGGCACGGCAGGACAGGCGCGGCGCTCGCCAGGGCGGTGACAACAGCGAGCGTCGCGGAAAGCGGGGCGAGAGGGGGCAGAATCAATCGGGCGGCGGGGCGCAGGAAAACGGGCGGTCCGGCGGCGGACCGAGGGCTCGACCATGATTCCGGTGGCTCGGCACTGAGAATCGAACCCACGGCAGGGCGCTGCCATACGAGTTGATCAGATATGGGTGTCTCGGAACCGTTTATTCGTCGCCCGATTGCGACCTCCTTGCTTGGGATCGCGCTGATGATCGGGGGCGCGCTCGGCTATTGGGCGTTGCCGGTCTCCGCGCTGCCGCAAGTCGATTTCCCGACAGTGCAGGTGAGGACTCAGCTACCGGGCGCCAGTCCCGATGTCGTCGCATCATTGCTGACAGCGCCGCTGGAACGTCAGCTCGGGCAGATCCCGTCGCTGTCGTCGATGACTTCGACAAGCTCGTTCGGGCTCAGTCAGATTTCCCTGCAATTCAACCTGTATCGGGATATCGACGGCGCTACGCAGGACGTGCAGGCGGCCATTAACGCCGCCGCGGGGATACTGCCGAAAAACCTGCCGTACCCGCCGACTTATGCCAAGGTGAATCCTGCCGACGCGCCGGTGATGACGCTCGCCCTGACGTCCGACACGGTCTCCCTGCGCGCCATGAGCGATATTGCGGACACCATTCTGACCCAGCGCCTCAGTCAGATTTCAGGTGTTGGCCGCGTTTCCGTGCTCGGAGGCCTGAAGCCGGCTGTGCGTATCCAGGCCGATCTCGCACGGCTGGCCGCCTATGGCATTTCAATGGAGGATTTGCGGACCGCGATCGCCGGCGCCAATGTTTCGGGCCCCAAGGGATCGCTGGACGGCGCACAGCAAGCTTATACGATCGCGGCGAACGACCAGATCGCGACGGCCGACGCATACAAACCCATCATTATCGCTTACCGCAACGGCTCTCCGGTCACGATCGGCGATGTCGCCCGGATCGTCGACGGACTGGAGAACGACCGCACCGGCGGCTGGCACAACGGCACGCCGGCAGTCATCATCGATATCCAGCGCCAGCCGGGCGCCAATGTGATCGAGGTTGTCCGGCAGATCCGGGAGGAGATTCCGAAGGTCCAAAGCGCGATTCCGGCCGGCGTCGAACTGACCGTCGTCAGCGACCGGACCGTGACGATCCGCGCATCCGTCCATGACGTGCAGTTCACGCTCATTCTCAGCGTCGTCCTCGTTACGCTTGTCGTGCTGCTTTTCCTGCGCTCGCTCCGGGCGACGTTGATCGCGGGAGTGGCGCTGCCGCTGTCGCTGATCACCAGCTTCGGCATCATGTATTTCGCCGGATTCAGCCTCGACAACCTGTCGCTGATGGCGCTGACGATCGGCACCGGATTCGTGGTCGACGACGCCATCGTGATGATCGAAAACATCGTCCGACATATCGAGAACGGCGAGAGCGTCATGGAGGCTTCGCTCCGGGGCGCGAGTGAGATTGCCTTCACCGTGATTTCGCTGACGGTTTCGCTAATCGCGGTGTTTATCCCGCTTTTGTTCATGTCCGGGCTGGTCGGAAGAATGTTCCGCGAGTTCGCTCTGACACTGACGATCGCGGTCGTCACGTCAGCGGTGGTGTCGCTCACTTTGACGCCGATGATGTGCTCGCGGCTGCTCAAACGCTCGGAAGGAGGGGTTTCGATCCCCGGAGTGGCGGCGGTCAACCGCAGTATCGACCGGATGGTCGCGTTCTATCATTGGACGCTGTTATGGGTCCTCCGGCATCAGCAGGCGACACTGGGCGTTGTCTTCGCGACGATCGTCGCGACGATGCTGCTTTATGCCGTCGCGCCCAAGGGCTTCCTGCCCCTGCAGGATACGGCGTCGATTATCGCCGTAACCGAGGCGGGGCCCGACGTCTCCTTCGCCGAAATGCAAAGGCGTCAGGCCGAGGTCGCGGCCGTCATCAAGGCGGACCCTGACGTTACGGGCGTCGTATCCGTCATTGGCGCCGCTTCGGTGAATCCGACCACGAATGCCGGCCGCCTGGTGATGACGCTGAATCCGCGCAGCGACCGCCGTGACGACATCGCGGCCGTCATCACGCGCCTGAAGGCGCGTGTCGCTTCGATCCCCGGCATGACAGTTTATTTTCAACCGGTGCAGGATATCCAGATCAGTTCGCGGACCAGCCGCTCGCTGTATCAATACACCCTGACGGGGACGGACGCGGCCCAGGTTTCGGAATGGGTCCGCAAGCTGGTCGAGGAACTGCGCCGCGATCCGCTCTTCCGGGACGTATCCTCGGAGGCGCAGGACGCAGGTCTTCGCGCCGCGCTGAACATCGACCGCGCACGCGCGGGCCAGTTGGGCGTCAGCCTTCAGGCGATCAACGACACGTTGAACGATGCCTTTGCCCAGCGGCAGATATCGACGGTTTATGGACAATCCAACCAGTATCGCGTCGTGCTGGAGGCCCTGCCGCAGTATCAGCGCGACCCCTCGATCCTCTCCAAGCTCTTTCTGCCGGGCGTGGCGGGGGCCCAGGTGCCGCTATCCGCCGTCGCGACGCTGACCCGAACCACCGCGCCGCTGGCGATCTCTCATCAGGCGCAATTCCCGGCATCCTCGCTCAGTTTCAATCTTGCTCCGGGAGAGGCGCTGGGCGATGCCGTGAAACGGGTCAAGATCATCGAGACCCGCATCGGCATGCCCTCCAATATCGCCGGCATGTTCTCCGGTGATGCGGCCGAATTCTCTAAATCGCTTGCCGGTCAGCCCTGGCTGATCCTGGCCGCGCTGATCACGATCTACATCGTGCTGGGGGTCCTCTACGAAAGCTATATTCATCCGATTACAATCCTCTCGACACTGCCTTCGGCGGGTATCGGCGCCATTCTCGCCTTGATGCTGTTCGGACAGGATCTGTCGGTTATCGGTCTGATCGGCATCATTCTTCTGATGGGCATCGTGAAGAAGAATGCGATCATGATGATCGACTTCGCGCTCGAGGCGGAACGCCGTCAAGGCATGTCCTCGAACGAAGCGATCGTACAGGCGTGTCTGCTCCGGTTCAGGCCAATCATGATGACCACGCTGGCGGCGCTGTTCGGAGCGCTGCCGCTGGCGATTGAAAGCGGCACAGGCTCGGAGTTGCGGTTTCCGCTTGGCGTTTCGATCATCGGCGGCCTGCTGCTCAGTCAGTTGCTCACGCTCTACACCACGCCGGTGATCTATCTCGGGCTCGATCGGCTGAACAAGCGCATTGAGCAGGCTATTTCTAGCGGCGGTTCGGAGCCGCCGCCAAGTGCGGCCGAGGGCATGAAATAATGGCCTCGATTTCCGAGCCGTTCATCCGAAGACCGGTCGGCACCACGCTGCTCGCCATCGGGCTGTTTCTCATCGGCGTTGTCGCTTATGGCGCTCTTCCGGTGGCTTCGGTGCCCAATGTCGATTTCCCGATGATCAGGGTGTCGGCGAGCCGGCCGGGCGCGTCGCCGTCGGTGATGGCTGCTACCGTGGCCGCGCCACTGGAGCGGCGCCTGGGGGAGATCGCCGGCGTCGAGCAGATCACGTCTTCGAGCACGCTGGGCGCCACGAGCATCATTTTGCAGTTCGCCATCGGGCGCGATATCGATCACGCGGCACGCGACGTGCAGGCGGCGATCAACGCATCGCTCGCTGATCTGCCGACGGATCTGCCGACATTACCGAAATTCCGCAAGGCGAATCCCGCCGCGTCGCCCGTCTTTATTATGGCGCTGACATCCAAGACCATGTCGACCAGCGCTATCTACGACGTAGCCGATACGGTTATTGTTCAGCGCGTTTCGCAGGTTCCGGGGGTGGGCGAGGTTTCCGTAAGCGGCGCCGATCAACCGGCTGTGCGGATCGCTCTCAATCCGGTCGCGCTCTCAAGCGCAGGCATCTCGACCGACGATGTCCGGACCGCGATTGTGAATGCCAATCCGCTTGGTCCTGTCGGAATCTTCAACGGCGATCGCCAGAGCGAGACGCTGTCGACCAACCGGCAGATGCGTACCGCGGCTGAATTTAGCGATATCGTTATAAAAAGCTCCGGAGGGAATTTCGTTCGACTCTCGGACGTCGCCGATGTCAAGGACGCCACGCGAAACAGCCGCTCGATCGCCTGGTTCAACAAGCAGCCCGCGGTGCTGATCCAGGTCACCAAGCAGGGCGATGCCAATGTCATCGACACGGTTGACCGGGTGAGGGCGCTGCTTCCCGAACTCAAGAAATGGATCCCGGCCGGTATCGACGTCTCCATCATCGTCGATCGCACCGGCACCATCCGCGCAAGCGTCGAGGACATGGAATGGACGCTGCTGGCGACAGCTTTCCTGGTGATGCTCGTGGTCTTTGCGTTCCTTCGGCGATTGACGCCGACGGTCGCGGCCGGCGTATCGGTTCCGCTGGCGCTGGCCGGCACATGCGCCGGGATGTGGCTGGCAGGCTTCTCGATCGACAACCTGTCCCTGATGGCGCTGGCCATCTCGGTCGGTTTCGTCGTCGACGACGCGATCGTCATGATCGAGAACATGTACCGCAATCTCGAGCAGGGTTTGCCGCCGTACCGGGCGGCGCTCGAAGGAGCAAGGCAAATCGGTTTTACCGTGTTCTCGATCAGCCTGTCGTTGATTGCCGCATTCACGCCCTTGATCTTCATGGACGGCGTTGTCGGCCGGCTGTTGCGGGAGTTCTCCCTCACGCTCACATTTGCGATCGTGGTGTCGACGATCGTGTCGTTGACGGTGACGCCGATGATCTGCGCACATTACATCAAAGGCACGACGTCCACGGATGCGACCCGGTTCGACCGGCTGGTCGAAGGCCTGCTTTCGCGAATCGTGGCGTTTTATACGCGCACGCTGCGCGTCGTGCTCCGCTTTCCCGTCCTGACGCTGCTGGTGTTTTTCGCAACGATCGCCTTGACGGTGACGCTGTATATCAAGACGCCGAAGGGCTATTTCCCGATCGACGACAGCGGCTTCATCATCGGTTCGACCCGCGCGTCCGCTGACGTTTCCTTTCAGTCCATGCTCACGCTTCAACAGCGCGTCATGGACATCGTGATGGCGGATCCCGCCGTACAGGGAGTCGGTTCCTCGATCGGCGGCGGCACGCGCGGAGGCTCAAATCGAGGATTCATGTACATCACCCTGAAGCCGCCTGCCGAACGGGGAAAATTGACGACCCAACAGGCGATCGACCGGATACGTCGAAATCTTGGCGACGTGCCAGGCATCAGGCTGTTCATGTTCGCCGCGCAGGACATCCGGGGCGGAGGACGCCAGAGCGATTCAAACTACCAGTACACGCTCTTCAGCACCGACCTTGAATTGTTGCAGAAATGGGCGCCGCTTGTCGCCAAGCGCATGCAAACGGTCGAGGGAATTACTGACGTGTCAAGCGACCGCGAGCCAGGCGGTCTGCAACTCACCTTGTCAATTGATCGCCAGAAGGCCTCCAGCCTTGGGGTCAGGGTTCAGGATATCGACAACGCACTCAACAATGCGTTTTCGCAGCGGCAGATTTCGATAATTTACACTCAGCGCAATCAGTATCAGGTCATTCTGGAAATTGATCCGCGATTTCAGGAAGACCCATCCAACCTCGATCGTATTTTCGTTGCGGGAGCCAACGGAATGCAGGTGCCGCTGTCCGCGGTCGTCCGCTATCAGCGTGACTTGTCGCCGCTCGCTGTTGATCATTCACAGTCGTTTCCGTCGGTGACGGTATCTTTCAACACGCTACCGGGTGTGGAACTTCAGGACGCTGTCGCCGATATTCAACGCGCGGTCGATGAACTGCACATGCCCGAGGGCATTCGCGGAAGCTTCGAGGGCAATGCGGCCGATTTCCGCAAAACGTCCGGACGGCAGCCGCTGCTGATTCTCGGCGCGCTAGTCGCGGTGTATATCGTGCTCGGGATTCTTTATGAGAGTCTTGCCCATCCGCTCACGATCATTTCGACCCTGCCGTCCGCCGGCCTGGGAGCGCTTCTGGCCTTGCAGATCACCAATACGCCGCTGACGATCATCGCATTCGTCGGCATCATTCTTCTCATCGGCATCGTCAAGAAGAACGGCATTATGATCGTCGATTTCGCGCTGGAGGCGGAGCGCCAACGCGGATCGTCGTCCGTGGACGCCATCTTCGAGGCATGTAGCGTGCGCTTTCGACCGATCATCATGACCACAATGGCCGCGCTTTTCGCTGCGATACCGCTGGTGCTCGCAACCGGTCCCGGCACGGAGCTGCGACGACCCCTCGGAATCACCATCATCGGCGGGCTTCTCGTTTCACAAGTTCTGACCCTCTATACGACTCCGGTCATCTACCTCCTGATCGATCGGTTGCGGCGGCGAGGCGGGGCCGTACCCGCTGCCGCTCCGGCCGAGTAGGGGAAGCGATAGGTTGTTGCGGGCCGGAGCGGCGCGGCGTATAGCGAACAATGTCCAGCAACTTTGAAAGCTCTGCCGCAGAACGTGAAGCGCTCCCGCAATGCGGGCGCTGTCGCAAGGCGGAAGTGCTCTGTGTTTGCGGGAGCATCGAGCAGATCAAAAGCCGGACCGCGCTGCTTCTTCTGCAGCATCCGCAGGAGCAAGATAAGGCGCTCGGAACTGCCCGGCTGACCGCGTTGCATTTCCGGGATGCCGTGCTGAAGATCGGTTTGTCGTGGCCCAGCCTGTCCAGGGCGTTGGGCCGGTCGGTGCATGATCCTTCGCGCTGGGCGGTGCTTTACCTTGGCTCGGTCAGGGTCGAGCGTTTCAACACCGACCGCACCATCGTCGCAGTCGATCGCAACGGCCAGATGGAGACCGATCAACGCGCGGCTCTCGGGGATATTGAGGGCATCGTGCTGCTGGATGGCTCTTGGAGCCAGGCCAAGGCGCTGTGGTGGCGCAACCCGTGGATGCTGAAGTGCCAGCGCGTTGTTCTTGGAGCGGGTTGGACGTCACGTTATGGCAAGCTGCGCAAGGAGCCTCGCCGCGACGGGCTTGCCACGATCGAGGCTGCGGCGATCATGCTCGCCGGCCTTGAAGGTCGGCCCGACATCGAGACGACATTACTTGCGAGCTTCGAGCGGATGCTGATAAAATATCAGGAGGTCCAGGCGACGATGCCTGAACTTGCGGCCGCCGGATCCAGACGCCGCCGGAATTATCGGCGTTCGCGCGCCTGACCGGCCGTGTGGTGTCTGCAACCATCAAAATCGCAACCCCGCCGCAACCTGCACGAGCAGGCTGCCTAAGCAGCGGATGCTCTATATTGACCCCGATCCGAGGGGCCACGTGGCGGAGTGGGCACTGCCTGGCCGTCGGCATCGAGCGTCGTCTCCTCGAGCGGATGCAAAACCATCTCGCCGGTTTTGTGATGCTCGGTGCGGATCATGGTCGGGGCGTTGCGGCCGCGATAATTGTTCCAGCTTATACCAACGGCCCCCGGATTTGACTCACATTTTGGATTCCCAAATGACCATGCCGCCGCGTCATTGCCGCCGCCGCAGCGGGCAAGAGCCTGAATGAATGGATCGTCGGGACGATCCGGGAGGCCGCAGAATCGCGACCGCATGTGTATTGTCGCATACAGTAGCGTTATCGTATGAGGGGCTTCTTGGCGGGTAATATTTATAAAATACAAATTATATAATGATATCAATGTGATGTGGCGGGCCACGAACATAGGAGATGGGCATTACAGTCTCGTTGTTCCTCTCGACGATGACACCTAGCCGCACAAACTACGATGCCCTTCGAATGATTCGGTTCTCCTCAAAGCTTCAAAACGTGGAGAGATGCCTACGCGCGAGCGTCAGGGACTTCGGCGGCGGCTAGCGCTCCGTCTCCGCCAAGTTGTGTCGCGGCAACTTCCGTCACGAGTTCGGCGGCAACAGCAACAGGTTCCTCGGTGGGCGCAGGTATCGCTTCCTCTGGCCCCATCATCATCTCGTAGTGCGCGCCATGGTTGGTAGATTGGAATATTTGCCTAAAGACTGAGAGGTAACGCCCGACGATCGTATCGTCGGCCGCAACATACAGGTCGTCCGCAAAGTTATGCGATCCGTCGTTAATCCATGAAAACAGCGACGCGCAAATCTGCTGGTCGCGTCCCTCGAATTTCGCGATGACTGCGTCCTTGTCCATGTTGCCGAGGATGGTGAAATAGTGCTCCAGGATTCGCCGTAACACGTTCTGTATCGTCAGGTTTGACCGGTTCGGATTTCTGACTTCTGCCCAAAGTAGTTCGTATGAGGTTCGGATCGGATTCCCCTGATGACCTTCAACGATCGTGGCATTTCCGGTTTTGCGGACAACCCAAAACGTCTCGTGAGTGCGACGTTCGCCCTGCTGCCGCTTTGGGTCAAACGATACTTCCTTATGAAAATAGATGTTGTGGGTCAGGACAAAGACCTGCTTCACTCGCCCATTGCCGTCCACGGCCTCAGCCAAGATCCGCTTGATGAGCGCGCTAACGATGAAGAGCACATCGCTGTCCAGACTCGAAACGGGATCGTCAAAAACAACAATGCGATCAACGTTCACGCCACTCGCGGACGTACTGCCGCGAATCAGATGATAAAAATATAGAAAGGTAATAAAGCTGCGCTCGCCTTCGCTGAGTGTTTGTCTGGCGTCGCTGCCATCGCCGCGAATGATCGCGTAGAATTGCTGCTTTTCTCCGGCGGTCGCGAGCTTGAAGCTGGTGAAGCCGAATGATGCGAGGGTGGCATTGATCTCTGTCACCGTAGGCTGAACGCTGGTGACCTCCTTTTCAAGGTCAGCCAATGTTGCTTGTGCCTCGGTGAGGGCCTTCGTCTTGGTCTCGATTCCTCCGGCAATCCCAGCGATGGCCTTGTCGAGATTGCTTTTGGCGGTTGTGTATTCCCCGATGATGCCCTTCGTTTCATCGGTCAGGCATTTCCAAATTTCGGACGTGAGCGTTTTGCGCTCCGCGGCAAGGTTGTCGACCAAGGCATTGTGGTTGGCGATCTCGCGGTTTGCGTGTTCGATGATGGCGATCACGGCGCCCAAAGGCTCGGCAAGTGGCTCTAGCGTTACTGGCGCGCTGGGTTCCTTACGCTTGCGTTCAATATGTCCCTTGTTGAGGGTAATGAGTGTGCGCAACCGATCGCTGAAGGGGCGGAGCTTGTCCACGTCGATGCGCGGGCTCCCTGATGCGAGTACTGCATCGACCGTGGCCAGGATTGCATCAGAGAAAGTGCGATAGGCTTCGTCGGCGCGCACGATCGCCGCGATATCGGCGAGGTATGTCTCGTCGAAGAAGGCGTTCAACTTGGCAAGAAGTTCCTCATCAAGCGCCTTCTGGCAAAATGGGCACGGCGATCCTGGTCCTTCGGCATAGACGAGCCCTTGGCGGACCCAATCGCTATTGCCGAGGCGGCGAATGAGTGCGCCGATATCAATGTCCTCTTTTCCGACGACCTTCTTCGCGAGGACAGGCTCCTGCTCAAGTTCGAGCAAGTCCTGTCCGTCGATGGTTGGCACGGTTGCCAAGCGAGCGACCCCTTCAGCGAACACAGTTCGGGCACGGGCTTTCAGATCTTCAACCGGACGAATAACCGCATCGTTTCCCGCGAACTCTTCGAGCACCCGGTCGCAGAATTTAGTGCGCGAATTCCGTAAACCTGCGAATGCGCCTTGGAAGTGGGCATCATGCGTCGTCTTGATGTTCCAACATTGCTCCTCGAATGCGTTGCGTAAATCGCGCAGTTCGGCTCGCTTGCCGCTTGAGTGATCCTGGGCGCCGAGCGTCGTTTTCAAGGTGCCGATCTGGGTTTCAATGTCTGCGGCCTTGGCGCGAGCTTCCTCTATCTTGTCGAGAGTGTCGCCCTCTACCTCTCCAAGGGTGAATATGCCGCGTAGTTGAGGAATGAAATTTCGTTCAACGAAGTCGCTATTGTAAACAAGCGCTTCGAGGGGGCGAGCACCGCGCCAGTTTACTGCGCAAGATGGGTGTACAGTTGGATCAGCAATAACCCGTGAGATCGTCGTCTTTCCTGATCCGTTCGTGCCAAACAGGAAATTGATCTGACGAAGGCCATCAAGACGCTGTGGCTGCTCGCCATAGGTCGCTACATCGGCAATTCTAATTTCTTCAAGCACCGAATTCCCCCAAGTGACGAAATTGTTTTCTTCTAATCGCCGTGCCCAAGGGTGATTGAGCGTCAATGAAGCGACAAAATCAACCGCTGCTAACGATCGGCGGCTTTCAACTGGCCTTTTACCTTTCGGAATCCCTTGTCTGTCGCCATAAAGCGCTGGAGCATCGGCGAGATTAGCTTGACTGGGTCGGGTGCTTCATGCCCGCCCTCGCAGCCGATCGCATCGGCATACGCCTGCAAATCCTTGAACACGGCGGCCGGCAACTCGACGGTGACCTTGACCGGACGCTCGTCGGGCACGGCGGAGAGTTTCAGCTTCGGTGTCATTGCCCATCCTTCGCGGCCCCGTAGGGCTGCATGACTAAATCGCGCTGGACCAGAATCCTGACCGGGAAGCCCGGCCGGATCGTAAGGGTCGGCTGGATGTTGAGCTGGCGGCGGACGATCTGCTGGCCAACGTCGGAGGCTGTGTCCTGGGCGCTCTCGCGGATGGCCTTGGCGATCTCGTTCTCGTTGCTGCTAGCGCCGATCTCCGTGCCGACGCCGAGCAGCGTCGACAGCAGCGCGGCGCGGAAGAGCTGCCCCCAGTGATAATCCACCTCGTCCTCAAGGCCGGAATAGCCTTCCGTATCGGTGCCCTGAAGCCGTTCGAGCACGATCGACGTACCATCGGGCATGACGATGCGGTTCAGGTCGAAGACGGAGGTTCGACTGGATGTCGCTCATCGGAACAGCCCCGCACTACGCGCCGACCGTCCATCGGTGCGGACGATGCGGACGCGCTTCTCGGAGTGCTTGTCACCGAGTCGTAGCTCGGCGGCCGCGAACAGGCGATCGACGACATAGTAGTTCTGGCGGGCGCGGTAGTTGACCAGCTCGGAACCGCCTGCCGGACCGATGACGAAGAGCGGCGGCATCTCGCCCTGGCCGATGCCGGACGGGAATTCGATGTAAACCTTGCTGCCGTCGTCGAGGCTTCGATGTCGGCGAGCGACTGCGAGGAGAAGACGACGGAGACGTTCTTCTTCCTGAGCGTCTTCAGCCATTCCTTGATCTTTTGGGCGAAGCCGCCATCGTCCAGCGCGCGCCAGCCCTCGTCGATAATCAGCAGGCTCGGCCTGCCGTCGAAGCGGGCTTCGATGCGGTGGAAGAGATAGGAGAGCACGGCCGGGGCTGCGCCAGTTCCGACCAGCCCTTCCGTTTCGAACGCCTGCACGGTCGCGGTGCCGAGATGCTCGTGCTCGGCGTCGAGCAACCGGCCGTGTGCGCCGCCGATGCAGTACGGACGCAATGCCTGCTTCAAGGCCGACGACTGCAACAGCACCGTCAGGCCGGTGATCGTGCGTTCCTCGACGCGGCGGCAACGGGCGGCGCGAGAGGCTTCAGGGCCGACCAGTCGTCCAGCTTCGGGAGGAAGCCGGCATTGGGAGCTTCCGGGACGGGAAGCAGGCGTTCCCTGAACCGCGCATCCTCGAAGTAGCGTGCCTTCTTCGCCCGGATCGGCGGGATGCCGGCCACCATGACGATCTCGTCGTCGGGCGGGAGCTGCATCACCTCGCCGGGGGTGAGCAACGGTCGCGCGGTCTCGGATCGCGAGACCATGAGGTGTGAAAGCCAGGGGGCCAGCCGGTGGCCGGCGTAGTTCTGCATGGCGCGCATCTCGGTCGCCGTGCCGAGAGAATCCGAAACGCGCTTGGCGGTTCGCTCGTCATTGGTCGCGAAGCTGACCCGGACATGGCAGTTGTCGAGCACGCTGTTGTTGGCGCCGTATGCCTTCTCGATCTGGTTCAGGCTCTGCGCGATGAGGAACGCCTTGATGCCGTAGCCGGCCATGAAGGCGAGCGCGGACTCGAAAAAATCGAGACGGCCAAGCGCCGGGAATTCGTCGAGCATCATCAGGACGCGATGGCGGCGCTCCTTCGCGTGCAGGTCCTCCGTCAGCCGCCGCCCGATCTGGTTGAGCACCAGGCGCACGAGAGGCTTGGTGCGGGAGATGTCGGAGGGCGGCACGACGAGATAGAGCGTGGTGGGTTTTTCTTCCGCCACGATGTCGGCGATGCGCCAGTCGCACCGGCTGGTGACAGCGGCCACGACGGGATCGCGATACAAGCCCAAGAATGACATGGCGGTGGAGAGCACGCCGGAGCGCTCGTTGTCGGACTTGTTGAGCAACTCGCGTGCGGCGGAGGCGATGACGGGGTGCGGGCCTTTCTCGCCCAGGTGCGGCGTGGTCATCATGGCGGCGAGCGTCGTTTCGATCGGGCGGCGCGGATCGGACAGGAACGCCGCCACGCCGGCAAGCGTCTTGTCCGGCTCGGCATAGAGGACATGGAGGATCGCGCCGACCAGCAGCGCGTGGCTGGTCTTTTCCCAATGGTTCCGCTTCTCAAGCGAACCTTCGGGATCGACCAGCACATCGGCGACGTTCTGCACGTCGCGGACTTCCCATTCGCCGCGCCGCACTTCGAGCAGCGGATTGTAGGCGGCCGACTTCGCGTTGGTCGGATCGAACAGGAGGACGCGGCCGAAGCGGGCACGCAGGCCGGCGGTCAATTCCCAGTTCTCGCCCTTGATGTCGTGGACGATTGCTGAGCCCGGCCAGGTGAGCAGCGTCGGCACCACGAGCCCGACGCCTTTACCGGATCGGGTCGGGGCGAAGCACAGGATATGCTCAGAGCCATGATGACGTAGATAGTCGCGGTCGAGCCGGCCGAGCACGACGCCATCGTCGCCGAGCAGGCCGGCGGCTGCGATCTCGGGGCGCTCGGCCCAACGCGCCGAGCCGAAGGTGCGGACGTCCTTCGCCTCGCGTGCCCGGTAGATCGACATGAGGATAGCGACTACGATGGCGAGAAGCCCGCCGGACGCTGCGATGGCGCCGCCCTCGATGAAGATCGTCGGGGCATAGGCGTCGTAGAAATACCACCACCAGAAGATGGCCGGCGGATAGTAGACCTGCCATCCGGCCAGCTCGAACCAGGGCTGGCCGAGCTGCGCCTGGAAGCCGAGCCGCCACGCGGTCCACTGGGTCGCCGTCCAGACCGCGACGAGCACGATCGAGAAGACAACGACGATCTGGAGCCAGAGGACGCGGGTGGCGGACAAGGCGAGCAGACCCTCCTTCGCTGGTTGCCGGACAGCGAAGAATGGCACGCGCGGCACGGCCTTCAATGGCGCGCAGGCCGCGCGTCGTAACGGCTCGTAGGGGGTGCGGAAAATACTTGCTGGATGCGGGCGACGTTTGGCCCAGCAGCGTCTGCCGGAGCTTTGGTCAGCCGGCAGGCAGTTCCTTCAGCGGATTGGCGACAGGCACGCCGAGCGGTGCGAAGTGGCGCGAGTTCGCGGTTAGGACCGTCATGCCGTGCGTTGCCGCCGTCGCGGCGATAGCGATGTCCTCGAATCCGGGATTGTGCGCCCGCGCCCTGTCGATGATCGCGCCGGCCTCGCGCGCCTCGTCGGTGCCGAAGGCGAGGATGCGCCCGGCATAGAAGTGCTCGACCGCCGCGAGCCAGCGCCGCAGCCGTTCCGCCTTGGTGGTCGCACCGATCCTGATGGCGCGGGCAATGCCAGCCTCGATCTCGGCGATGGTGACGGCCGACAGATAGAGGCTGTCGCCGTTCTCGCGCACCCAGGCTGCGAAAGCCTCCGCACCAATCTGCCGCTTCGTCGGCGCATCGGCCGAGACGATGTTGGTGTCGAGGAGGTACATGGGGCTTCAGAGCGCCGTGTCGCGCAGGGCGCGGGCAGGCTTGCGCGACCGCTCGGGAATATCGCCCGGCTCGCCGGGAAAGGACAGAAGCAGGTCGGCGAAGCTCGGCACCTTCGAGACTCGCTCCCATTCGTCAAACGAGACGAGCACGGCTTCCTTGCGGCCGTGCCTGGTGATGACGGTCGGCTCGCCCGCTACGGCCCGGTCAAGCACGGCGGAAAGTGTCGCCTTCGCGTCCTTGAGCTGGATTTCCTTCATGGCCAAGCTCCAAATATGACTATTGGTAGTCATATATTGCATTCGACCGCGAGGTGCAAGCTGACGGGGCGCGAAGATTACGCTACAAGGACGGCCAGTCCGCCGTCCGCACGGCATCCGTCGATACCCAACGTGGCGCAGGCTGTCCCAACGGCCGGCGGGCACGCTCGACGAGAAGGAGGCGCGGCATGGCGATCATCTTCCAGACAATCCTCGTGATCGTGGCGCTGGTGCTGCTGTACCGGCTAATGATCTGGATCGTGCCGGTGCTGGCCGGCATCGGTCTCGGCTGGCTTGCCTATCAGAACGGCGCCGGCGGCCTCGTCGCATTCGGGGTCGGCGTCTTTGGCGGGGTCGCGGCCTTCGTGCTGCTGTTCGCGACGATCGGCTCCCGCATTCCGGCGCTACGCTGGATCGGCATGGCGATCTATCTCGCGCCGCCGATTTGGGCGGGCGCGATCGCGACGCGCTCGATGGCGATCCAGACCGGGGCGGAAGGCACGTTCTGGCCACTGCTGGCCGGCGGGTTCGGGGCGCTCCTGTTCGGACTGATGGCCTGGGTGCGCCTTCCGGCGATGATGGAGCAGCTCGCGCAGTTCTGGCCGCAAGCACAGCCCGCGCCGATGCCGGCCGCCTCGCAACCTCCACCGAGGAAGGAGGAGCCGGAGCCGAAGGTGGTCTATTATCAGCCGATGCCGCCGCCTAGGCCGAAGCTGAGGGATGGCCGCGACGACGACGACCGGATCATCGACATCTGAGCGTGGTCACAGGCCAAGTCCGCGCTTCCGGCCGAACGACCAGTCGACGCCGCCATCGGCGCGGGCGACGCCAAGCACGTCCTGCGCGCCCTGAAGGAAAATGCACGGCAGGGCTTCTGGAACGGCGCTCAGCCGCCGATTGGCTATCGCGTCGTCGCGGCCGAGCAGCGCGGCGCGAAGGTCAAGAAGAAGCTGGAGATCGATCCGCTGCACTCGGAGACGATCCGCATGATCTACCGGCTGGCGGTCCAGGGCGACGGCGAGACCGGGCCGATGGGCGTGAAGGCCATCGTCAACTACCTGAACAAGCGCCACATCTATACGCGCCACGGCGGCCGTTGGGGCATCGGCCAGCTCTACCGCATCCTTACGCGGCGCACCTATATCGGCGAACACGAGTTCAACAAGCGCTCGAAGGCCAAGGAACTGAAGCCGGAAAGCGAGGTCGTAACCGTTGAAGTTCCGCCGTTGGTCGCCCGCGAGACCTTTGACAAGGTGCAGGCGCTACTGCGTCATCGCAACCAGAAGGTCACGCCGGCGCGCGTCACCAGCGGCCCGACGCTGCTGACCGGCATCTGCCATTGCGCGAAGTGCGGGGGCGCGATGACGATCCGCACCGGCAAGAGCGGGCAGTACCGCTACTATGCCTGCTCGATCAAAGCCCGACAGGGCGAGACCGGCTGCTCCGGTCGGTCAATTCCGATGGACAAGCTGGACGGCATCGTCGCCCGTCATATCGAGGAAAGGCTGTTGCAGCCCGACCGGCTGGAGGAGGTTCTGGCGGAGGTTCTCGATCGCAGGGAGGAGCGCGGCGCTCGCCGCCGCGAGCAACTCGCCGAACTGCGGATGCGGATCGAGGACACCAAGATTCGCCTGAAGCGGCTTTACGACGGCGTGGAGGCAGGCACGTTCGATCCGAAGGAGCCGGCCCTGGCCGAGCGCATGGCCGGCCTGCGCGGCATCCACGACCAGGCGCAGATCGACGCCGAGCGCATCGAGGCGATGCTAAAGAACGCGGGAGAGAAGGCGATTTCGCCGACAACCATCCGCCGGCTCGCGGCTTCGGCGAAGGAAAAAATGCGACTCCCAGGCGGTGGCTATCGCCGTGAATACCTGCGGGCGCTGGCGCAGCATGTCGAGGTCGGCGAGCGCGAAGTTCACATCAGCGGGTCGAAACACGAGCTGCTCAAGGCGTTGACGGGCGCAGATGCGGCTAAAACGTCAATGATATCAGTGCCCATTTCTGTTCCGAAATGGCGGAAGGGGTGGGATTCGAACCCACGGTACCCTTGCGGGCACGCCGGTTTTCAAGACCGGTGCCTTAAACCACTCGGCCACCCTTCCGTTTAGCGATTTCAATGGGTTAGCAGAGTGTTCGAAAGAACAAAACTGGAAATTGGCACCGGATTGGCACCCTAACCATTGAGCGCGGCGTTGATGGCTGCCGCCGCCTTGCTGTCGTCCTTCTTAAACAGGTGCGCGTAGACCGCAAGGGTGATCGCCGGGGTTTCGTGCCCGAGCCGCTTGCTGATGGTGACGACGTCGAACCTTTCGACCTTGCCGAACTTGAGGGAAAGCTGTGCTGGATCGGCGTCGATATGTCCACCACCACCGATTTAACCGCCGTGGTGGCGTGCTGGCGTGACGATGGCAATGATGATGACGATATCCGGCGCTGTCATCTCGTGGGATCATGAACTCGACGATTTGCTGATCAGACAGATCATAGAGGTGATCAGCCTGGGTCCGGCCCGGCCTTCCACGGAATTAGCTAAGCTGATCGAGCAACGCGATCAGCGGGCGCGCGTCACGTATTTCTTTACTGTACCGGATTTCTTTACTGTATCGGAGGCTGGCAAATCCCTTTTCCGCCCGCATCCCGCTCTAAAATATTGGAATCGATCATGTTCATGATCTTGGATCGATTCGATCCAGGATCATCGTGATCTAGCGGGACCGCCGATCCGAGGGAGGCATCCAAGGGATAGATCGGCAGCCCCGCACCGGTGAGGTTAGCCGGCGGATGGGGATCCAACCTTTTCAATCGAACGCGAGACCCGACGACGCTCGGTCTCTCGGGGAGAATGCTTGCTCCTCCGGGCAAACGCCACTATACGTTTCGCCGCTGCCGCCGAGCAGGTTCACCGCCGCCCGGGGACGCCGTCTAATCAAATCAATACAGGATATTGATCTGACGGCAATATCGCAGCGGATTGAGACTGAAGCGACGGCAAGATTTGCCGCTGAAAAGGTTCAGCTCCCTTCGTCTATCGGTCAGGACGCCACCCTTTCACGGTGGAGAGAGCGGTTCGATTCCGCTAGGGAGCGCCACTGCCAGCCCAAGCCATTGAAAAATTGAAATCTCCGAGAAATCATAAGCTTAGAGATTGCCACCCCGCTACACAACCGTAGTCCACGAGGGTGGTCAACAGATGGCGGTGATGAGCTACATCCAGCGGCGACGTTTAGGGGTCTATGAGTTTCGCATGGTCACCCGCATTGACCGGCTCGCCCGCAGCACCGGTGATCTTCAAGACATCGTTCGCGCGGTGAGGGCCAAGGGTACGAGCCTCAAGGCCACCGAGCAGCCGATAGACACGAGCACGGCAGCGGGCAAGGCGTTCCTCGATATGCTTGGCGTGTTCGCAGAGTTTGAGACGAACCTGAGGAAAGAACGTCAGCTTGAAGGTATCGCCAAGGCCAAGGCCAGCGGAGTTTACAAGGGACGCAAGCCGAGCATCGATGTTGAGCCATGAAGGCGCAGGGAGTCGGACCGGCTGCCATCGCGAAGGCTCTCAAGATCGGACGCGCATCGGTGTACAGGGCGCTTGAAAGTAGCAGGACCTAGGAGCCTCACTCGCGTCGCTTTGCCCTCATCCAGCCCAGGACGGTCTTCGCTCCGAAGTACAGCATGACACCAACGAATACGAGTACGAATGGGATCGAAATCATGAGGCATGCTCCGTATCACGGAAGACTTTAGATCGCACTTCCTTCGCCGTTGTACGAGGCCGTGCGGTGATGTGGTCGTTGCCATCGCGCGGAAGCGCGATTCAGGCACAAGTAACGTCGCCCGAACCTCTCACCAATGGCCGGTGTTGGGCATCGTGCTCCAAGGCTCGGCCGACGGGAGAGGTTCGCCCTTTTGCAACAGTTCGATCGAGTGCAGATCCGGAGAGCGGACGAACGCCATCTGGCCATCGCGAGGCGGGCGATTGATGGTGATCCCGAGTTTCATCAAGCGTTCACACGTGGCATAGATGTCGTCAACCTCGTAGGCGAGGTGACCGAAAAAGCGGTCCTCGCCGTATGTCTCCTCGGCCCAGTTGTAGGTCAATTCCACCAGAGGTGCGCCGCGTCCCTTGGACTGCTTCGCGAGGTTCTCGTCCTCGGGAGCGCATAGGAACACCAAGGTAAATCTTCCCTTGTCGTTGTCGACGCGACGGACTTCCTTCAGTCCCAACGCTTCCACATAGAACTTCAGCGCAACGTCGAGATTGCGCACGCGCAGCATGGTATGAAGGTAGCGCATGTGTGACTTCTCCTGAGGACGTTTGAGATTAGCGCGGGAGCGGTTCCGACAGCAGGTCGAGGCGCTTGCTTGTGAATAATAACAGATCATAACAAGAGCAGATCGGTGCGGTCGAATTTACGCCGGTTTCCAATTTCGAACCTCCTGAGGAACTTTTTGCGCGGCGGTGGAACCTTTGCGGCGGCCTGCTCGTTTGAGAAGGATGGCACGCGACAGTCCCGGCACAGCCGCCCCCAGAACAGCCGCGCCCGCCGCCAAAGGAGTCCTGCCTCCGAAAAGGCGAGGGGACGAGATCATCTTGAGAATAAAAGCTTGCAAGACGATTTTCAGCGCCGGGCTGGCGGGATGCATTTGTTCATGGGCTCTTGATTGTCTCGTTTGATTGTCGGTCGGGTGCTAAGGCGAAATGCCGGAAACCATACCTTGAGGTATCCGGGCCGAGCGCATTGCAACCACGTCGAATAGAACGCACTATTGCGACGATTTCTGGTGAGAGGATAGCGACATGAAAAAGAACTTGATCATGATTGCGACCGTGGTGACGCTCGGCAGCGCCGTCATATCGGCACCGGCCCAGGCTCAACGGTTCGGACCGGGCCTCGGAGTCGGTCTTGCCGTCGGTGCCCTGGCAGCGGGCGCAGCGGCGGGTTCGTTCTACGGACCATACGGCTACGGGCGTCCGTTCTATGGACCGGGTTTCTACGGCGCCGGTTGGGGCGGTGGCTGGGGTCCGGGCTGGAGCGGCGGCTGGGGTCCGGGCTGGAACCGCGGCTGGGGTCCGGGCTGGAACCGCGGCTGGGGTCCGGGCTGGAATCGCGGCTGGGGTCCGGGTTGGAATCGCGGCTGGGGTCCACCCCGTGGCCATTGGGTTGGTGGTGGCCACTGGGGCGGTGGTCGCCACTGGGGTGGCGGTCCACGGCGCATGCATCGCTGGTGATCTGAGTTGAAAGTCCCCGGAGAGATCTAGATGAAATCTCTCCGGGTCGGCGCCGGTATCGCAGGATTTCGGCCGCGCCGGCCGTCTGCGTCGGCGCTTAGCGGATGCCTATTCGCGAATGGAATGTGGCGCTATGCGGCACCAGGCGATTTTTGATCCTTGTTGTGACTTGGTGGGGCGGTTCAGAAGTTCGCTTCATTGCCCCATCGAGTCCGTCAAGCGAATTTTTGAACCTAACCCTCACTAAAATCATAAAGTTGCTCGTGTCCCTTTGATTCAGAAGTTCGCATCAAAGGTTGCGGCAAGGGTATGCGAATTTCGGAATCGGGACACCAGAGCCTTCGAGCCATTTTTGTTGTCGTTGTTTACAAGCGGCATCTAGTGGTCCGATTCTAACATTTGCATCCCGTTGCGGCAGGGGTTTCCTGCAAA
>CAZOOO010000022.1:0-22557 GCA_964581435.1 uncultured Hyphomicrobiales bacterium
TGCGCCGCGGCCGCAAGACCTCGTCGATGTGGCTTGCGATCGACGCGGTGAAGAAAGGCGAGGCCGATGTCGCGGTGTCCGCCGGCAACACCGGCGCGCTGATGGCGATGGCGCGTTTTTGCCTCCGTATGCTGCCGGGGATCGAGCGTCCGGCCATTGCCGCGATCTGGCCGACCCGGCGCGGCGAATCGGTGATGCTCGATGTCGGCGCAACCATCGGCGGCGATGCGCGCCATCTGATGGCGCTTGCGATCATGGGCAGCGCCATGGCGCGGGTGCTGTTCGACCTGGAGCGGCCGACGGTGGGCCTGCTCAACATCGGCACCGAGGAAATGAAGGGCCGCGAGGAGATCCGCGAGGCCGCTGAACTGTTGCGCGCCGCGGATCTGCCGCAACTCGACTTCATCGGCTTCGTCGAGGGCGGCGGTATCGGCCAGGGCGCGGCCGACGTCATCGTCACCGAAGGGTTCAGCGGCAACATTGCGATCAAGGTCGCGGAGGGAACGGCGCGGCAGATCAGCGGATTCCTGCGGACGGCGCTGTCGCGAACCTGGATTTCAACGCTCGGTTACCTCCTGGCCCGCGGCGCCTTCAGGGCGCTCAAGGAAAAGCTGGATCCGAACAGGTCCAACGGCGGCGTCTTCCTCGGACTTAACGGAATCGTGGTCAAGAGTCATGGCGGGACAGACGCCGAAGGTTTTGCTTACGCGGTCGATGTTGGCTATGAAATGGCCAGATACGATCTCCTGACCAAGATCAACCAAACACTCAACCGCCACGACCACGCCCTTGCTTCGGCGTCGGCAGTGCAGGAGGCCCTCTCTTGACTGCGATACGCTCGGTCGTGCTCGGCTGCGGCTCCTATCTTCCGCAGAGGGTGCTGACAAATTCTGAACTGGCGACCCAGGTCGATACTTCCGACGAGTGGATTGTCCAGCGCACCGGCATTCGTCAGCGCCACATCGCCGCGGAGGGAGAACTCACCTCGCATCTCGCCACCCATGCGGCGAAGGCTGCGCTCGCTCATGCCGGCATCGATGCGCAGTCAATCGACCTGATCGTGCTGGCGACGTCGACGCCGGACAACACGTTTCCGGCCACCGCCGTCGCGGTCCAGAGCGGGCTCGGCATCACTCACGGCGCGGCGTTCGATCTCCAGGCGGTCTGCTCCGGCTTCGTGTTCGCGCTGGCTACCGCCGACAATTTTCTGCGGGCAGGCGCCTTCAAGCGCGCACTGGTGATCGGCGCGGAAACCTTCTCGCGCATCCTGGACTGGAACGATCGCTCGACCTGCGTGCTGTTCGGCGACGGGGCCGGCGCGGTCGTGCTGGAAGCCCAGGAGCAGCCCGGCAAGCTCTCGGATCGCGGCATTCTGACGACGCATCTGCGCTCGGACGGCCGGCATAAATCCAAACTGTATGTCGACGGCGGTCCTTCCTCCACCCGGACCGTGGGTTATCTCCGGATGGAAGGCCGCGAAGTATTCAAGCACGCTGTCGGCATGATTACGGACGTTATCGTCGATGCATTCAGTGCGGCCGGCATCAATGCGGACGACATCGACTGGTTCGTTCCGCATCAGGCCAACAAGCGAATTATCGATGCATCGGCCCACAAACTGCATATTGCGCCGGAGAAAGTCGTGCTGACGGTCGACCGCCATGGCAACACCTCCGCCGCATCGATTCCGCTGGCATTATCGGTCGCGGTCGCGGACGGACGCATTAAAAGAGGTGACCTGGTGCTGCTGGAAGCGATGGGCGGCGGCTTCACCTGGGGCTCCGTGCTCGTGCGATGGTAAGAGTTGAATCAAAGCCGCCACTGTAAATGGCGGCATCTATTATGCGAAAGCATCATGTGATAGGTTGACCCTGGGCCGTTAAACTCTTAGTTTCCGTTTACAAATTGTTCGCCGGGAGCTTGGGGCAGGCGATGACCGGAACCGGAAAAACAGTCACTCGCGTCGACCTCTGCGAAGCCGTCTACAAAAAAGTAGGACTGTCGCGCACCGAGTCGTCTGCGTTTGTAGAACTCGTTCTCAAGGAGATCACCGACTGCCTGGAGAAGGGCGAGACGGTGAAGCTGTCATCCTTCGGATCGTTCATGGTGCGCAAGAAAGGCCAGCGTATCGGCCGCAATCCCAAGACCGGCACCGAGGTGCCGATCTCTCCGCGTCGCGTAATGGTCTTCAAGCCTTCCGCTATCCTGAAGCAGCGGATCAACAGCAATGGCGCCGGCGCCAAAACCGACTAATCTTGCGTCGGCACACGATCGGCAGAGGAGCGGGCATTTGGACAAGGCACCGGATGCTTTTCGGACGATCAGCGAGGTCGCTGGCGATCTCGATATCCCCCAGCATGTCCTGCGATTCTGGGAAACCCGGTTTCCACAGATCAAGCCGATGAAGCGCAGCGGCGGCCGGCGCTACTATCGTCCGGACGATGTCGATCTGCTTCGCGGCATTCGTCATCTGCTGTACAGCGAGGGCTACACCATCCGCGGCGTGCAACGGATCCTGAAAGAGCACGGCATCAAATCAGTCCAGGGCCTGACCGAGGGATCGTCGGCCGCGGCTTTCGGCGCGATCGAGGACGACATCCGCAATACTCTCGGCGCGATCGATGACGAGGACGAGCCCGGCTATGAGACCGAGGACACCGAGGACGATGAAGATGTCGGCGACAGTCCGCCTCGCGGGCGCGAGCCGGGTGCGCATCGGCCGTTGCGGCAGGATCTCGACGATGTGCTCTGGTCCGGTCCGGACAGCGGCGCGATTCCGGGCGTCGGCGCTCCCGCGATCGAGCTTACGAAACTAAAGGAGGTATTGGCGGAACTTGTCGCCTGCAAGCAACTGCTGGATGACGCCTTCCGTGATGGCGAGCCGTAGCTTTGCTCGATGCATTTTCTTCATAAGAACCCGTATCGCTTCGCTTGAAAACGCTATAATGGAGACGGGGCCGTAAAGGCACGGAGCGTAGCGCAGCCCGGTTAGCGCACTAGTCTGGGAGACTAGGGGTCGGAGGTTCAAATCCTCTCGCTCCGACCAATTAACCCCTTGATTCTACTACATGCGATTCTGACATTTTCGATTTGATTCTGACCCCCGGTTCTGACCTTGTTCTTTTGCGATGAAGCCCTCGATTTCGGCGGTATAGCGAAACCATTCTCCGGTCACCCGTAGCCCCTTGAAACGAGCGTGCAGACCTCGCTCCGTCAGCAGGCTGCCCGGCATGACCAGAAGCGTTTCGAGTGCGAAAGGAAAGAACGTCTGCATCTGCGCCAAGCGCTGGCCGAGGTTCCTCGTGAAGCCGATTTTGACGTTCTCGCCAGCCCGGACAAAGTAGATATCGCCCCTTTTGCTGCGAACCTTCCGGTCGGGCTGGACGATCCAGTCTTCGAGATCGAGCGTGAGCTGGCGGGCCCTGGCCTCTATCTGGAGCAATTCGGCGGCGGTAGGCTCGCCGAGCCCATGCCAGAGCCGGACCGACCGCGGCAGGAAGCCGCCAGAATGGCGCGAGATTTGCGACGCTGACCAGTACCAGGTGAACCAGCCATCGGTCTTCGGCAGCTTCTGGATCCCGCGAATCCGGTTAGGCGCCGGCATCATCGCCTCCATTACCGTCCGCCGCTTTACGCTTTTGCTGCCTAACGTCGGCGACAGCCGCGGGCGCGCGGGATAACCGGCGGATATAGCGCAGCGTCGTTCCTTCCTTTTCGTGGGTCAGCGCGCCCTGGATATCCTTGAGCGGAGCGCCGGCGTCATAAGCCTCGGTGGCGCCGCCGGCGCGGGTGTCCATATTCCAGACCTTGTCCGGGATATGAGCAGCCCTGGCTATCTGGCGGAACCAGTTGCCGAAACTTCGTTCCCGGACGGGGAGTCCGTGTTCGCCCTTAACCACCGCTCCGGTCCGCTCACCCAGGGGAACGGATTCGAGCAGCGGGTAGAGCAGCCCGTATTGCGTCAGGTCGAAATGGCTGGCCGCCCGATACTTCGACTTGGACGTCTTCATGTGCCAGCGCCAGCCCGGCAGGTTCTCCCAGGTGAAGAAGCCGGCCCAGCTTTCGGTCTCGCGTTCGAGCACTGAAACTCCCTGCGGCAGCTTGCGGTTCGCGCCGCGCTTGGCCCATTCGCCGATGATGTCCTTCTGCCTGAGCAGGAGCTCGAACTGAGCCGCCACGGCGATGGCCATGCTTCGCGCACGATCCTTCGGCATCACGCCACGGTCGCCGAGCTCGAGCGCCGTGCGGATAAACGCGGTCGCCTGCGCATAAGTGAGCTCTTCCTGCCGCGCGCCCCCTTTCTCGAACTTGACCTTCTCGAACCGTACCGCGAGCCGCTCACAATCCGGGTGTCCGAGGGCGCTCATGAAATAGATCACGGTGCGCACCATGCTGACCGTGTCGTGAGCGCGATCGATGCGTTCCGGCCCCACTGTCTCGTTGCTTTCGGCATCGATGAAGATCTGCGGCTTGCGCCACTCGGTGTACCAATGTTTCAGATCCAGTATTGTCACGTTGCGTATGAGCCGAGCACCCACTGAAGCCTCGATCCGCCTCAGGCACGTCAGATAGAACTTCTGTGTTGTGTGTTTGACGGACTGGAAATCCGACTGGGGATGTTCCTGGTAGATTCGGCAGGCGGAGCGCACCGTGCCGTCGTAACGGGTCCTGGTGAGCGTCGGTTCACGATCCAGTTGCGCCAGATAGGCGCGCAGGCGTTCGGTATGCTCAACGCACAGCCGGTCGATTTCCGCATCATCGGCGTCCGGAGGCAACGGTATGCAGGTGTCCGCGAATCCCTTGGGGTCTTTCGTCACCTGCCGGGCGATCCAATAGGGCAGGCCGTGGCGGCCGCGCTTGAAGCCCGGCCTTTTTCCGCGGGGTGGCACCGAAATTCTCCTGTCCGTCCTGGACGCCTCCGACAACATCATCGTTGTTGACCTCGTTCTGCTTGTCCAGCCAGGCGCGGACCTTGGGCCAGTACCATCCCCCCCAAAATTCATCGAAATGGGGAAAACCCCGACGTTCGACAGCCTTCAGCTTGGCGCGGAAGCTCTCCAGGCCGATTTTCGGATTGAGTCGACGCCGAAGCTCCCGAACGTCGACGAACAGGCTGGGCGGGCCGGATTCGCCATTTGGCGCATCTTCTGGCGTCATGACAGCATTCCGCCCGTCAGCCGGAACCGCGCAGGCCGGCAGCGCGCGGCCTCGCGCTCGAGGGCGCGATCGCGGCGCTTGCCGGCGATGATCGCGCTGGCATTGGCCACGCAACGCTCGCAGATCCCGCCCCGGGCCGGACCGACGACGAGCCATTCGACCTCGCGCTCGGATCGGCCGCAGAAATAGCAATGCCTTACCTGGGTTGCGATCATGCGGCCGCCCCGTTGGCGTCGCCGCACATCAGGGCGCGCAGCTTCGCCTTGTCATGAGCCGGAAGATACCAGCCGCGACCGCGATCCCGCTTCACGGTGATGCCGTGCGGGCGAAGCGCCTTGCGCGCAAAATACACGTAGACCGGGATCGATTTCGGCGCGAGATGGTCGACGCCGAACGCGAGCTCGATGGCGCACGAGCTCACGAGGTCCCGCTTTGCAAGCAGCCTTATAACCGCTTCGGTTCGCCGCCTGTGATGTCCGTCGGCGATCAGGATCATATCGAGGCGTTCGCGGAGCCCGAGCAATTCCTCGAGTTCGGCGATCCGTTCGCGGAGCTTCTTGACGCCGTTGGCGCCGGTGCGAAGCAGCTCAACCTGAAAGCGTAACGTCTCGATCTCACGGCAGTGACATCCGCGCGGATTGCGGCAATTGTCCCGATCCGCTTCATCGCAGGACCAGCGCGAGTTCGGATCACTCATGCCGGCACCGCCGATGCTTTGATGACATCGTGCCAGTGCGTGTGCACGGCAGCGTCCCGCGCCCTGACCGCAAACGCGACGCCATCGGAATAGTCGCGCGTGTTGCGGACGAGATGCGATTCCCACACCGCCGGGTGCTTCCATGGCTCCTTGTCGAAGTCAGGCGCGGGCCGATTCATCTGCCGCCCCCCTTGCTCCGAATCCGGTGGTCGAGCTTCGCGACAGCCAGGATCACAGGCTTCAGATCGTCCGGCGCATCGTCAAAAGCGATAAGTGACTTATGAGGACCGCCGTTCAGCCGCGGCATCAGCGCGCGCGGGACCAGCATCCAGTTCGACGGGTCGGTATTGAGCTTGTCGCCATCGACACATTTGAGCACCATGCCTTTCGGCACTGGGCCGTGTTCGGCCTCCCAGTTGATGTGCTGGACCGTCCGCCAGCGCGACTGCATCGGCAGTCCGTCATGAACCTTGCGCTCGCGATAGCCTTCCTTGTTGAGGCGCTCTGTGCCGATCGGCTTGTAGATCGCCAGCGCTTTTCCGCTTCGGCTTCCTTTGCGAAAATGCCTTCGTACCGCATTCGGATGCAGGCCGCCGGTGCCTGGCACGCAGCGCTTGCCCTTGTTGTGCGCGATGGCACCCTTCTTGAAACGCCCCGAGCGACCTGTTTTCCAGCCTTTCCGCTTTCGAAGCGAATGCAACTGACCGGCGGTCACGTCGGTGCGGCCGAACTCAGCGCAGAACGCAGCATGATATTCGCAGATGACCATCGTGCGGTTGTCCGACAACCACTGCATTTCCGCCTTGCTGTAGGGGATGCGCATACCCTTCGGCATTCACTTCGCCCCGTCGATGAGCTTCGGGCGGGGCGCTTCGATCGCGCCGACGCTCTCGGGCAGCAAGGGCCGGATGTTGCCTTTCTCGGCCACCATTTTCGCGGCCGATACCTGCAGGGCCGCGTTTCTGATGATCTGGTCCGCGACCGCGACGATCGCATCGCCGCGCTGCTTTTCCTTGTCGATCTGCTCGGGCGTGAGCGTCTCGTCCGAAAGCCTTTCGATCTGCGCGAACAGATGATCGTTCAGGTCGGAAAGTTTGTTCTTCACGCGGCGTCCTCCTTCTGTCGGCCGAGCGCGGCCTGCGCGGTCTCGAGCTCGTCGAGCAGCGCGCGGGCGTGACGGATGGCCTGGTCGAGCTGGTAGCGCGCGTCGCGCCGGAGGCCGTGCGCGGCCTTGCTGACATGCTTGCGGATCAGCGGCGCGCGAAAACTGGCGGCGCGCATGCACGCGTTGAGATGGCGCTGTTCCATCACGCCACCTCCGATGCGACGAATTCGATGCGGCAGGCGAGGCAGACGCCGGAACGGCGCGTGAGCCACATCATGTTGTGCTTGCCATCAGGCATGGCCGGGCAATGCGCCGCCGGCGGCCTGTCGCCTCGACCGATCGAGAGGCGGCCGGCATCGACGCAGGCCGAGCATTTCGGCGGCGATACCGAGACCCAATGGCAGCCGCCGGGACAGGCATTGTCGTTGGCGCAGCCGCAGCCGATGCATTTAAGCCGCGACATCGGCGTCTCTTTTCGTCTTAAGCCGAGCGCGCCGGCCTTCGGAAAAACCGCTGGCGTAGGAAAGGCCGTCGATCGCGTAGTCCGGCTGCAGCACGCGGATGTCGAAGCGCGCGCCCATAAGGCCGGCGAGGTAGCCTGCCGTGCGGGAGGGACCATGCGGGCGAAGGCCGGCGGCGAAGGCCTGCAGCGCGATATTGAGGGACGCAGCGGTTACGACGCGCTTCATGACCGCGGCCTTTCTCCGGCGGCGCGCATCGCGCGTATCTGCCTGGCTTCCACTTCAACGAAGTCGCCGAAGGTGTTGCCTTCAAGACCTCCACCGACGACGGCGAGCGCCGCGCAGCGTATCGCCACCGCGCCGATCACCATCGCGATAGCCTGGGGTGGCAACCGAAGCTCCATGCCGCGCTCGAGCATGTCGTTCATGGGCTTTTGAAAGGCGGCCCGGCATTCGCGGATGTAGGCTGCGGCTATCTCCGACCGGCCTTGCAATACCGCTTCGAAGTCCCGGTAGGAATTGCTCATATGAACACCTCGAGCGGTTCGGAAAAATCGGGGAGGGGGATGAGGACCGAGCCGGCGGCGCGAGAGGCCGCGACGCCGCCGACTCGGCTACCATCGGAAGTGCAACCAACCGATGGGAGTGGAATGATGAGTGCCGACGACAATGAAAGTGGCATCGTAGACGTGATCGCTGCCGACGATCTTCTCTCTTTCTTTTTCATGCGCGAGGTGGCGCTTGAATTGGCGCGGCAGCAGGCCGATCCGGGCGCTTGGGTGAACGGCTTCATCTCGCGCCTCCAAGGCCGTCAGCCACTGCAGAATGAGGCGATAGCGGCTGAGGTTCAGAAGCGGATCGATCGTCTGGCGAAGGCTCTGGAGTGGCGATTGCAGAATCCACGAGTTTCATGAGCTCGCGAAGGCGCCTGCGCTCCTCGATCATCGCGGGCGGATCGCCGAGCAGCCGCCACGCAATAGCTCGCAGCCAATGTTTGAGTGAGTGACGGTTTGTCATCGGCCGCTACTCCGCCGCCTGCGTGGAAGGACAACGGTCCATGGCGCCCGGCAGGCCGGCGAAGAACCAGCGGATGTCCTTGCCGTAGTAGTGGCAGAGCAGGGCGAGGCGGCCGACCGGGATGCGCACGGTGCCGTTCTCGTATTTCTGCGCTTGCTGATGCGAGACGCCGAGCAGCCGGGCGACCTCTTGCAGCGTCAAGCCCTTCTCGCGCCGCGCTACGCGCAGCCGGCCTGCGACGTGCTGCTCGATCGATCTGGCGACAAGCCTTGGATCCTCGGGCACCGCACACCTCCTAAAAATGCAAGGGCGCGGTTAACGCGCCTCGTCGCAAGCGAGCGCGCTCATCGGAGATTAAGATCGGTCTGCCGCCGATTCGTAGTCGACGGCAGACCTCAACTCCCCACTGCCACAACCAATGGAGAATTGTTCCATGACTCCGATGCCGATCCGGGCGACCGGAATTCCCTGGTACGATCGAGAGGACTACCGCCGCATTCTCAAGGTCATGGCGGATGCTAATGTGCTGCCCCCGACCTATGAAAAGTGGCGCTATATGGCAGACCGTCTCGAGCGCACGATCCAGAGCGCCGGCGGAATCGCGGTGCGCGCCAAGATCGAGGCGCGACCTGCATGGCAATCGTTTCCGTGGCTGGGTCAGACAATCCGCCCGTGCAGCGCCTCAAGGGCAGCTCAAGTTCGGCCCTGAAGACCGGCTGAAACGACGAAGCGCATCGTGACAGGGAGAATATCCATGCCCATCAACTCACCAGCTTCCCAGGTCTGGATCGCGTCGATCGCCGGAGTCGGCGGCGTCGAAATGCTCTACCTCAGCGATGAGGAGGCAGCGATCTTCAACGCTGATCCCGATGCCTTTGCCGCGAAGCGGGAAGGGCTGTCGGTGGCGGAGTATGCCGAGTGGATCGAGGTCGGGTGTGTCGCCCTATGTGCGGGCCGGACCAAAACGGGGAAGCTTTGCGCAGTGCAGGTCGCAGGCGATAGCGACGCACAATCGTGGAAAGCCAAGCATCGTGTGCTTTTCTGTCGGGCCCACGATCCCGAGCGGGAGGCGTCATGACCGGGGACAAGCAATCCGGCACGCCGCCGAAATCCGAAGGCCAGCAACTGCTCGAGCGGATGCTCAGGCATCACGAGCGGCTGGGCGGCATCCTCTCGCGGCTCGGCCAGGTCAGGCAATCGGTCGGCCTCGATGGCGAGGCATCGCAGCGTAGGGACTCGCCGGTGATCACCGCCACGCAGTTTTTTCCGGGAACGCGGCTGATCGCGGAGGAGATCGACAAGGTTTTGGGCGAGATCGAACGGATCGCCGACGATCTCGCGGGTTGTTTTTAACGGAGGCAGGTCACATGAGCATGGCTTACATCCGCAAGACCTATGGCGTGCCGGCGAAGCGCGGCGGCCGTGTCGAATACACCGGGCGCGGTAAGCCCGAGCTTGGCACGATCTGCGGAGCGGCTGGTGCGCATCTGAGCATCCGCCTCGACGGGATAAAGCACACCATGACGTTTCATCCGACATGGAAGCTGCGCTACCTCGATGGTGGCATGAGCCCCGGTGCCCGTCGGCCGGCGCCGCGGATCTGAGGTTCGCCCGATGTCGTCAGACGTTAGAGTTGCTCCAGCGGTTGGTGAGCCAGATGATTTTGCCTCAGAACTCGAGTCATTCTTCTCTTGGATAAGAAAAAGGCATCATATCTATTTATGCTCGCCTGGCGGCCCCGGCGAGATGGTTGAGGACGGAAGATCGATTAGCGATTTGATTTGTGAATTTCACAAAAGCGGTTCTGTGCCTGATCGACCTGACCACCCGTCGTGTGGTGGAAGGAGCAGGCTGATGGCGGAGGCCGCACATCCGCGCGTGATCGACAACGATCGCGACGAAATCATCATCACGATGGACGACAAGGAGCTTCGAGGCTGGAGCTATTCGTCCGAATACGAGCGCCGCGAGAAAATGCGCCGCGCGCGCGAGTACATTGAGGGATGGTGCGACGCGCTGGACCACGCCGGCGTCGAGCGGCCTCTGTGATCAGGGGACGGTGTCCTGCCGCCCTCACGCCGCTCGCGGTTTTGCGACTAGTTGCACGCCCAGCGCGCCGAGTACCTTGCGGATGGTCTCGAATTCCGGCCGCGTATCGCCACTGAGTGCGCGATAAAGATTCTCCCTGGAAACGCCGGCAGCTTCCGCGACCGCGCTCATGCCTCGCGCGCGCGCGACGGTGCCGATCGCCTTGGCGATGAATGCCTCGTCGTCGGTCTCCAGCGCTTCGGTCAGGTATTCGGCAATCATTTCCGGACTGTCGAGATACTCGGCCGCATCGAATGCTCTGGTTTTCGTCTTCGCCATCGCTCAATCTTCCTCTCGCGCGAGCTGTTTCGCGGTCGCGATATCGCGCGTCTGGCTGCTCTTGTCGCCGCCACAGAGCAGCAGAACGATCGTGCTGCCGCGGCTGGCATAATAGACACGATAGCCAGGGCCGAAGTGGACCCGCATCTCGCTGATGCCGTCGCCCACCGGCGCGACGTCGCCGGCATTGCCGTCCTCGAGGCGCTGGATCCGTGCCAGAATCTTTGCCTTTCCCCGCATGTCGCGGAGATCCTTCAGCCAGGCTGTAAAGGTCTCGGTTTGCCTGACTGTCAGCATACGTAGCTTATACGCTACAATGCGGCTGTTGACAATCCGTTCCATCAAGGCGCCACGTGATATCGATGAGGAAGTGCAATGCCCGCGAGCAAGCGAAACATCAAAAGCGATTTGAAGAAGGTTGACGCCTACAAGCTGAAGCCATCGGATTACGACGAAGCGCCGGAATGGACCCCAGAGGACTTCGCCCAAGCAGTCGTGAAGCGCAGGGGGCGGCCGCCGCTGTCCGGCGAGGCCAAGAGTCAGGTGACGCTCAGGATCGATACCGACGTTCTGTCGGCCTATCGGGCGACCGGAGAAGGCTGGCAGGCCCGGATCAACGCCGATCTGCGGAAGGCGCGGAAGCTGGCGTAGTCGCCGCTCAAGCCGAAGCACAAATAACGCGTTCAAATCCCTGATTCTCGATCTATATTGTGTGAGTTGGGGGAGCGCGATGTCCGTAAGAAGATCCGATCTCGCCGAGGGCGACATCGTGCATGTGCGAATGGAATTCCGCCGGGCGATCAGCGGCACCGACTCGGTGCAGTGCTACGTGCGCGATCCGGCATATTACAGCTTCACGTCGGTGCCGATTCCGATTAGCCAGATTGTCTGTCGCGAGCCGCGGTCGCGGATCGATCCTGCGTGATCGACCGTCCGGTAACCATAAATCCCGCATCGGGCGAGAATTAAGACCGCATAAAGTCGCCTGCCCATAGCGTTTGCAGCGCAGTGGGTTAGTGCCGTGGCCTGCCACGACGGATCATATCTTTTGACGTTCTGGCTGCCGAAGGACGCGCGCCCGTGCGAGCGGCCGGCTGCGCTCCGCGCCTGCGCGATCGATGTCGGCGATCTCGGCCTCGTCCGCGTCAGGGGCCGGTCGCGCGAGGCCGTGTTCGAGACAGGAGCGCTGCTGTTGCGGGACTCATGCGCGGGCCTGCCGGCGCAATCGATTCCCTGCACTCTCTATTCGGAGACGCTACGCCGCGCCGACGGCCGCGACTGGCTGCGGGTGTCCGCCAATCCGTGCGACCGCTGGACCATCATTCTCAACGCCGCCGTTGCCTTCACCCCGACCGGGCTCGACCCGGACATTCCAGAGATCCCGCGAGCGGTTATCGGCCACCGCTCACTGCGCGCATGAGCATCCGGGGCCGCCGGCGGCGGCAGCGCGTCGCGCGTGGATCGTCGCAGCGTAATCCGGAGGTAAAGCGGATTCCGATCGGTTTCGACGTCGAGACGTTCGAGGAGATCGCGGCCGCGGCGCGCGCTAACCAGATCAGCTTCGCAGAAGCCACGCGCCAGCTCGTCGAGCTGGGGTTGGAGACGGAGCGACTCGGAGACAACCTCAGGAGCAGCGATGCGACCACAAAGCCTTTTGCATCTTTCGATCGGTGACGTCATCGACTTCACGCCTCCATCGCCACCGCCGCCGATCGATCTGTCGGGGCCGCAGGCCTGGCACATCGTCGTCACCGAGCGCGCGCAGGAAAGCGCCGCGCTCGAGCGGCTGAAGGACCTGGGGCTAGCCCCGTATATGCCCATGCTGCACAAGCTGATCCCGGCGGGCCGGCGGGGCCGCCGCGAAATCACGTCGCCGATGTTCACCAGCCGGCTGTTCGTCCCGATGCCGGCCGCGGCCTGGTCGGTTGTGTTGAGCATGCGCGGCATACGTGGTTTCGATCACCTGGGCGGCAGCGACAGGCCCGCGACCGTCACGGACGAGGCGATCGCGATCGTGCGCCGGATCGAAATGCGGCGCCTGGACAAGTTTCGCCGCAGGCACGCCGCGAAACCGAAGGGCGAGGGCGTGAGCTTCGCGAAAGGGCAGAAGGTCTGGGCGACGTTGTTGCCGCCGCCGTTCGACAAGCTGCTCGGCACCGTCGCCGACATCGATGAGCGCGGCCGCATCGAGGTCCTGCTCGAGGAGGAACTGTTCGGTCGCCGGTGCTGGCCGGTGGCGGCGGAGCGCCTGAAGCTGGCGGTGGCGTGATATTCCGTTAGCGGAATACTTCGTCGATATGATCCACCGGCCCCCCGAGCCATGCCAGACTGTCTGTCGTGACCGGTGGCCTTCGGGCTCGCCGTTTCGCGGAATCGCCGGCCGCTGGCATAGCGGGGCCATGTTCCGCGAAGACGCTCCTTCAAGAGCGCTTCACAGCGGTGGACCGAAAGGTTTGCCGGGCGCGACGCGACCGGGCGTGACCGCGATCCCATGGGGCAAGCGGCAGTTGTTTCCCGGCACGTTCATGAAGGGCGGCGCATTCCCCAACCGCAAGGTGGTCGCCAAGTTCGATGGCCATGTCTATCGGCGACTTGGTCGCGGCCGGCGAACGGATGGCACCATCGGCGAGAAGCTCACTCAGGTGAGATCAGGCATGACGATCCCGACCGAGATGACGACGGGCGCAACCAGGGCTGCATTCGAGCGCATCGCTGGTCCGCTACTTCAGCAACGCGTCGAGGCGGCCATTCACAAGCTGCTCGGATGATGCACGGCGCGCGGGTTGCCATTGTGTTGCACCGCCCCCTCGGTTGGGTCCTTCCCGGCCCGCCGGGGGCGAGCGGGTACGGGGTACTGCGGGATTTCAGCCTATGCAAATATTCCTAAGGGGGAATAATTGAAGTCCGCTGAACTGGTCGGTGCGGGCGAGTTGGCTGATTTCCTTGGCGTCACCGCACAGACCATCGCGGCTTTCGCGAATGACGGAAAGGTCGTGCGCGTCTCGCGCGGCAAATACGATCTCCGCGCCAGCGTGCGGACGTATGTCTCGCACCTCCGCGAGGTTGCCGCAGCTCGTGGCGGTGATCCGCGCCGGCGCGCCGCTGATCTACGCCGGCGTCCGGCCCGAGCTCGACGGGATCGAATTCATCATCGAGACCGCGACGCACACGCTGTCGAAGAGCGGATACACCACGGCCATCGAGGCCAAGCTCGGCGGCAAGGGCGGCTAGCCCTTTTCAACCCAAAGGGGAAGCCGATGGCTTCTGTGTCTTTCAACCACGGCGCACGGGTGTTCCAGGCGGGCGAGGAGCCGGAGCTTTTCAGCCGCGCGCCGGCGGACGCGAGCGACCCGACCGAACCGCCGCTCGGGGGACTCCTGGATTTCTCACAAGCCGCGCAGAGCGGCCTTCTGGCTCTCTTAGAGGATATCTGACATGGCGACGATTGAGGTGAAGAACGCCGCGGGCGGGATCGAGGCAATCGAGAAGCCGCTGGCGCCCGGCCGCGTCGCGGCGGCGGCAAGCCGGCCGGTGGTGCTGTCCACCGAGGACAAGGCGGCGATCGACGCGCTCGCAACCGGCGCGAAACAGGACACCGGCAACGGCACGCTGGCGTCGATCCTTGCCAAGCTGTCGGCCGATCCCGCGACCAGCGCCGGTCAGGCCGCGATCATCGCCGCGATCGAGGAAATCCCCGGCGGCGGCGGAGGTGGCGGGGGTGACGCCAGCGAGGAGACGCTCGCCGCATTGCAGGGCGCGGTCGGCGCGAAAACAGACGCCAAATCGACCGCGACCGATACGACATCGGTAGCCGGTGGCGCCATGGCGGCGCTGGTCTTGCTGCTGACCGGATGCGGCGACCCTGCCTCGACCTACGATCCCGAGCGCGGCCGTTACGTCAGCACCGAGGAGTTTCACCGCGACCGGATCCGGCGCGAGATCGATCGGGAGGAGCTGCGGCACGAACGGCGATGACGTGCGGGCCTCGCGGCCCTCACCATTATGCATCATCATGCATCACGCCGCCGGCATCCGCCGGCGGCGTTTTTGTTTGCGGATCCGGCAAGGCGAGAGTCAGTTGAAGGGCGGGTTCGAGGTTCGCCGTCTCGAGCAGCTCGACGGCATCGCCGGCGTGAACGATCGCCTTGGTGACGCCGCGCCTGGCGCGGTCCTCGAGGTTGCCGGCGATCCAGCCCTCGCGGTCGCGGAGCGGTCCGCGCAGCACGCGGACGGCGGTCCTCAGAGCTTGTAGCCGGCGAGGTCCTGGCAGATGCGGATCTGTGCGACCACGTCGCCCTCGGCCAGCGCCTTCGCCGCGGCATCGAGATCCCGGCGCATGCAGGCGGCTGCAAAGGCGCCGCCGGGAAAGGAATCATAGATCGGCAGCAACTCGTCCCGAACCCGCGCCATCTGACGCGGCAACTCGTCGCCCAGCGTGTTCATCACGCCGTTCCGTGCAGCTTGACCTCGACGCGGCCGTAGTACGCACCTTTGACGATCGGCTGGATCGTGACCAGGCCGTCGGCGAGCAGCTTCTCGCGCCGGGCCTCTTTCAGGACCTGCCAGTTGGCGACATCGATCACCGGCTGTTCGCCGACCACCCGCTCGGGGGCTTCGGGCGAGACCGAGACGTATCCCAGGCCGGCGATCGTCTCGCGGAACTTGCCGTCTGTTCGGGACAGGAGCTTCAGTTCGCTCTTGATCGCGTCCATGCGATCGATGGGATCGGCGTACTTGGCGCGAAGCTCGAGCAATTCACGACAAAGGTCCAGGCGCGTGACCTTTTTCGGCATTTTCGTGGTCCATTTGAGCGGCCACCATTTCACTCGCGGGTTAACGGGCCGTATCCGGCGAGGACGCCATCGGAATGTTGGTCCCGGCCAGCTCTCTTTTGTCAGGCATCGCTTGACAGATGTTGTGTAAGGTTATACCTTACGTTTATGATTAAGTCGTTCCGCAGCAAGTCGTTGCAGTCGTTCTTTGAAGCGGGCATCGCCCGCAAGCTGAGCGTTCAGAACGTCAAGCGATTGGGTCGCATTCTGAACGCGTTGGACGTGGCGACAACGCCGGATGAGATGAATATCCCCGGTCTTCGGTTTCATTCGTTGTCCGGCGATCAGAAGGGCCGCTATGCCGTCGATGCCAGCGGTAATTGGCGGGTTACATTTGGTTGGGATGGCGAAGATGCCATCGATATCGACCTGGAGGATTATCACTGATGACCAAGCGATCGATCAAGCGCGGTATCCCCGCTACTCATCCGGGAGAGCTTCTCCGCGAGGACGTTCTTCCTGCACTCGGAAAGTCCAAGACTGAAATTGCGAAGCTGTTGGGCATCTCCCGGCAGACGCTTTATGACATTCTTGACGAAAAGCAGCCTGTCACGGCCGCCATGGCGCTTCGCATCGGCAAGTTGTGCGGGAACGGCCCGGGCATTTGGCTCGCCATGCAGCGCGCCTATGACCTGGAGCAGGCCGAGAAACAGATCGGCGCTGAACTGGATGCGATCCCCACGCTCTCCGCGGCCTAACCTGTCATCACAGTACCATCCGCATGTCGAAGCTGACGAGCTCGCGGCGAACCTCGATTTCCTTCAGCTCCTTTTCGAACTGGCTGCAGTCGGCATCGCGCCGGACCTGGACGATCGGTATCCAGCAGGTGACCTCGATGCCGCTTTCGGTTTTGCCTTTCCAGACCCTTGCCGGCATGCCATGGACGCGCTCGATGGTGCCGGTGGCTTCGATGATCAGCTTCATGCCGGCACCTCGTTCCGTTGATCGAGCGACACCGTCGCCCCGCAGCACTTGGGCCAGCCGTCGCGCAGGCATTTCGCGGCGTCCACATGCCGGGCTCGGCCGCACCGCCCGCACCACACCTTGCCGCTCATCAATGATGGATGCGATCTGGCGATCTCGTCGTAGAGCGTCTGGTGTCGGGCGGGGAAATTCAGGAGGTCGGTCATGCGGCCGTTCCTTTCAGGAGCTGTTCGCAATGATCGGCAATCGAGCGGGCCAGCTCTGTCGACCCGTTGCCGTACTCGTAGGAACGCAAGCTATGCACGGCCGCCGTCAGGGCCTTGGCGACCGCGGCGTGATTATTGACGAGCTTGACCAGGCGCGCCGCCAGCGCTTCGGCGCCCGGGCATTCGATCGTGATGGTTTCTTCCTCGTGGCCATCAAGGACGATAGTGGCTTCGTCGAAGGGCGATCGCGGGTCCGCGAGCTCGAGCCGGGAGAGGGGAGCTGTCATTGACGGACCTCCCGTACTTTAATGCTCTGGCGCAGATATTCACGAAAGCCCGCGGGAAAGTAGCCAGTCTCGCGGGCTCTCTTGAATAGCGCGTACTTGGCGGCCGCCGGGGATGCAGCCTGGACGGTGGTCTCGGGCCAGAATTCGGACGTGACGGCGAAGAGCCGGACAGCCATCCTCAATTGCCTCGGTTCTCTTGTCAGGGTGCGTGTCATGGGAAAAGCTCCTCACTGGCGCGTACGCGCCCCTTGGCCGGATAGGCGATGAACCCCATCGACCGCAGCCGGCCGAGGTTGCCCTTCGTCATCTTTCGACGACTGAGCACGAAAGCGTCGTGCGGCGTACTCCAACAACGAACGTAACGTTGTCAGAATCGCAGGGAGGATTCGCGGGGGAGATCGGACGTGGTGGACGCTCGGGTCAGAATCGCATTAAATGATTCCAAGCACTTAAAGGAGGTTCAAATCCTCTCGCTCCGACCAATATTTACAGCGTTTTCTTCACGCGAAGCGGTATCCGTCCTCGGGTCGCGCCCGAAGACATGCTTTCGCTCGAACCGCTAGATTGAACATGATCTTCTCCGAATCGGTTCTCACCTTTCAGGATCATGCTCCAAGCAAGACATTCTCGGGAAGGCCATGACATCCTCGCCAGCGGAGTTCGATATCGTTGTCTACGGCGCAAGCGGCTTCACCGGCCGGCTCGTCGCGGAATACCTTGCGGCCAAATATGGTGGCGGTGATCTGAAATGGGCCATCGCAGGGCGCGACCTCGACAAGCTGGCGGCGGTGCGCGATGCCATCGGTGCGCCTCGCGATCTCACGCTGATCGCCGCGGACGCCGGCGATTCCGCCTCGCTCAAGGCCATGGTCGGCCGCACGGCCTCGGTGCTGAGTACGGTCGGACCATATCAGCTCTACGGTTCCGGTCTTGTCGCCGCCTGCGCGACGAGCGGCACGGACTATCTCGATCTCTGCGGCGAGCCGCTGTGGATGCGGCAGATGATCGATTCCCATGAGGGGGAGGCGCGCGGGAGCGGCGCGCGGATCGTGTTTTCCTGCGGCTACGATTCGCTGCCGTTCGAACTCGGCGTGTTCTTTCTCCAGCAGGCTGCGAGACGACAGCTCGGATCGAGCGCAGCGCGGGTCAAGGGCCGCGTGCGCAAGATGAAGGGTACGTTTTCCGGTGGCACCGCCGCGAGCATGAAGGCGATCTTTGCCGCCGCCGCCAACGATCCGGATTTGTTGCCGAAGCTGCGCGATCCCTTCGTGCTGACGCCGGGATTCGAGGGACCGAAGCAGCCGCCGGGCAACAAGCCGCAGTTCGACGAAGACCTCGATATGTGGGTGGCGCCGTTCGTGATGGCGAATATCAACACTCGCAACGTGCATCGGTCGAATTTCCTGCTCGGGTTCCCCTACGGCAAGGATTTCGTCTACGACGAGATGGTGGTCGCGGGGCCGAAGGAGACTGGCGAGGCGACAGCAAAGGCCATCATTGCCGCCAACAACAAGCTCGGCGCGCAGGGCGGTCCCAAACCGGGCGAGGGACCGTCGAGGGAGGAACGCGACAGCGGCTACTACGACCTTCTCTTCCTCGGCATCGGCTCCGGCGGGCGGCAGTTGAAGGCGGTCGTGACCGGCGATCGCGACCCCGGCTACGGATCGACCTCCAAGATGATCGCCGAATGCGCGATCTGTCTGCGGCGCGACACGCCGGACGTCGCCGGCGGATTCTGGACGCCGGGTGCTGCGATGAAGGACGCCCTGATCAAACGGCTCATCGACCACGCAGGGCTGACGTTCACGATCGAACCATAATCCTTTTCTCGGTTTTACTGCGACGCCTGCCGCACGGGAAACGGCCGGACATTCGCCATGTACTGGTGGGCGGCCGCGAACATGCCCCACATCATGCCGAGCATCAGCCAGAAATGGCGCCAGTGATCGGTGTCGATGACGAAACTCTCGCCGACGGTTCCCAGAAACGCCGTGAAGATCGCGAGATAAGCGCGCTGCCAGGGAACCCGCACAAAAACGTAACGAAAGCCCAAAATCACGGTGATGAAGATCAGCACCGGATAGCAAATCCCCGAAATCCACCCGCCCGACATGAAGGCGTTCAGATACGAGTTGTGAGTGTCTTCCGGGAAGAACCGCGTAAACTGCAGCGGGCCGATTCCGAGCGGCTGATCCAGCGCCATCTGGAAGCCGAGAATGTGCCGGCCGAAACGGCCAAAGCGACCTCCGTCATAACTTTGGTCGAAACTCGCGCGTTCCTTGAACAGGCTCTCGACCGAATCAAGGGACAGCAGGATTGCCAGCAGCAATGCGATCGCACCGGCCGCGACCGCCGCGGTCAGGACCAGTCGCGACCGCTGTTTGCTTGACGGGCTGGTCAGGAACATCAGGACCAGCATGAAAGCCGACGTAAGCACGAACTGGCCCCACGCCGCGCGCGAGAACGCCAGCAGCACCGCAAGGCTGATGATCCCGAGCACGATCGCGCTGCGAACGGCCTTTCCGAACCGGTCCGTGACGACGCTTTGCAGCACGAACAATGCCGGCAGGATCAGAAACGCGGAGAGCACGTTCGGATCCTTGAAGGTACCTCGGGCACGGCCATAAAGAGTCAGCACGTCGTGCTCGCCCGGCACCAGATGGAAATAGCCCGCGACGCCGGCCAACGACGCTATAACCGCGCCGACGACCAGACCCCGCCGCATCAGGTCAAGCCGCGCCTCGGTATCCTCCGAGAACACCAGCGCGAAGAAAATGACCGTCACCGCCATGTACCACGAGGTCATGACCCAATTCACGATCTGGGTCTTGTCCATCAGGTGGACGGCGCCGATCGTATAGCCGATATTGATGAGAAAGAGCAGCATGAGCAGGGGAACGAAGGCGAGCCGCATTCGCAAGCCGGTTGCGATGAATACGATTATTGCCGCCAGCGTCGCAAACTCGTAGGGGCTGGGTTCGATGTAAACGATCGCGCCGCCAGCTCCCACCGCCCACAACATCGCGCGCTGGAGTGCGGCGACGCCGGATGCTTGCGTCGATGACGGGAGCCAACTGTCAACTGTCGCAGTATACGCCATTACACTTTCGCGGACTCAAAGCATCAGGCCGGATCAATAAGCGTTTTCGGATTTCAACAGCGCCAGCGGCGTCCTGAACAGGATATAAAGATCGAACAGGACCGACCAGTTTTCGATGTAATAAAGGTCGAACTCGACGCGCTTCTGAATCTTTTCCTCATTGTCTATCTCGCCGCGCCAGCCGTTAATCTGCGCCCAGCCCGTGATGCCCGGCTTCACGCGGTGACGCGCGAAGTAGCCGTCGACCGCTTCATCGAACAACCGGGTTTGCAATTTGCCCTGCACGGCATGGGGACGTGGCCCAACGAGGGAGAGGTTACCCTTGAAGACGACATTGAAGAGTTGCGGCAGTTCGTCCAGGCTGGTTTTGCGGATGAACCGTCCGACCCGGGTGACGCGACTGTCGTTCCTGGTCACGACCTTCGCGGCCATGGGATCGGCCTGATCGTGGAACAACGAACGGAATTTGAAGACTTCGATTCGCTCGTTGTTGAAGCCGAATCGTTTCTGGCGAAAGAGTACCGGGCCAGGACTGTCGAGCTTGACCGCGAGTGCGACCAGCGCCATCACAGGCGAGACGAGCAGCAGAATGACACCGCCGAAGATCCTGTCGAACAGCCATTTCATCACCAGATCCCAGTCGGTGATCGGGGCTTCGACGACGTCAATCGTGGGAACTTCGCCGAGATAGGAATAGGCGCGCGGACGAAAACGCAACTGGTTGGTATGCGCCGACAACCGGATATCGACCGGGAGCACCCACAGCTTCTTCAACATCGAGAGGATCCGCGTTTCCGCCGAGATCGGAAGCGCGAACAGCACGAGATCGAGCCGGGTACGCCGCGCGAATTCGAGCATGTCGTCGACCTTGCCGAGCTTGGGACGTCCGGCACAAGTGTCGAGCGCGCGCGAGTCGTTGCGGTCATCGAACACGCCCAAAATCTCGATATCGGAATCTTCAAGCTCCCTCAGCGCGTCGATCAGCTTCTCTCCGTTCGTGTCTGAGCCGATGATAACGGTGCGCCGTTTCAGCCGGCCGTCACGTGCCCAGCGGCGGGTCATGGCGCGTAACAAGATCCGCCCGGCGGTGAGACCGGCCAGACCGACAAAGAAGAACGAAGCCAGCCAGAACCGCGAGACGGAATCGCCGAGCTTGACGAAGAACGAGACGCAAATGAACAACAGGAAAACGAACGCCCAGGACGAAACCATCCGCGTCATCTGCCGCAACCGGCCGCGGAAAACCTGGATGTCGTAGATGTCCGCAGCCTGGAAGCACACGACCGCGGTGGCTGACACGGCAAGGATCGCTGCGATGTAGCTCCAGCTGAAACCGTCGATGCGGGCAACGTATCCGAGGTAAAGCGCAATGCCGATCAGGCTCAGCAGCAAGAAGTCCGCGGCACGGACGACGCCGGTAATGACGATGGGCGAATAGGCCGGCAGCACCTTTTGATTGGTGACGGCAAGCGCCGCGGGTGACAGCCGTCGCCGACGCTCCACAGGTGTTCCGGGGCCGCTGCTCACTGCTGCATCGGTCGTCGAGCGAGCGTTGATAAGGTCCATGTCCTCAAGTCCACATCGCGCCGCACACCTGGAGGCGCTTTCAGTGCCACTTAAGGATCAAATCGGGAAGATTTGGTTTCGCGCGGCTCCCGGCATTTCGGAAACGGTTAACGTTTCGCAAACGTCTCGCGATAGCCTGCCATGATGCCTTCGACCATCGCCTTCTGCGAGAAATGCAGGAAGATGCGCTCACGCAACGATTTTGCGCGTGCCGCCGCTGCCGCGGGGTCGTCGAGCGCCGCCTCAATAGCCGCCGCCATGGCATCGACGTCGCTGGGCGCGAATAACGCGTCGGTGTGGGAGTCGAAAATCTCCGGAATGCCGCCGACGCTCGCCGCGACCATGGGAATACCGGCGGCGGCCGCTTCGATCACCACATACGGCATCGAGTCGCCGCGCGATGGCACAACCAGCAGCCGGCCCTTCGAGAATCCGTAGCGCGCCTTGACGTGTCCGATGAAGCGGACCGCATCATTGAGATGGAGCCGTTCGATCTGGGCTTTCAATGCCGCGCTTTCCTCGCCGTCGCCGGCGAGGGTGAGGGTGAGGGGCCTGCCGCCGGCCCGCAACCGCGCCACCGCATCGATCAGGAGGTCGGTCCCCTTGATGTGCCTGAACTCGCCGACATAGGTGACGTCGGTGGCGTCGTCGGCCAGCATGACGGGATCGAATTCATCGGCGGTGACGCCGTTGAAAACGCATTTCACGAGGCCGGCCGGCGTGCCGACGATACGTTGATAGATATTCCGCGCGAATGCGCTCTCGAACAGGAACAGGTCGGTACGGTTCATCAGCGCGCGTTCGATGCGGCTGTAGAACGCGCCTTTCATTGTCGCCA
>CAZOOO010000023.1:0-22328 GCA_964581435.1 uncultured Hyphomicrobiales bacterium
GCGGCCGCCGGTCAAATGGAATCAGCGCCGCCGCTCCAGTTAATTGATTGAGCATCGGATTTATCCCGAAACCGGTTCCCACTTTCGGGTCCGATGCTCTAGAGCATTATCGCTTCCGATTGAATCAGAAGCGAAGCTATAGATTGTTGTTTTGACGCGTTTTCTTCGCGAACCGGCCATCCATCCTTAGGGCTCAAACCCGAGGACATGCTTCGCTCGAAAACGCTATAGCTTGGCATGCCCCGGCTAATCATCTGCGGAATGCCCTATAGCGCCCACGCGATCGCCATCGCCACAACGCCGAGCGCCATGACGATGGTGGCGAGCCAACCGAGCCAATACAGCGGGCCCTCCACCCTGAACCCGCCCATGACATCATGGCGTCGCGCCATCGCCATCAGCAGCACCATCACCGGCACCGCAAGCACGCCGTTGATAACCGCGCTCCAATACAGCGCCTGGATAGGGTTTATGGGGGTGAAGTTGAGGAGAATACCGATTGCGGCCGACAGCGCCAGCACCCCATAAAACGCCGCCGCCTTCTTCGGCTTGCGCGCCAGGCCCACCGGCCATCGCAACCCCTCTCCAATGGCATAGGCCGCCGAACCCGCGAGCACGGGAACCGCCAGCAACCCGGTGCCGACAATACCGAGCGCGAACACCGTTTCCGCGAACGGGCCCGCGATCGGCCGCAAGGCTTCCGCAGCCTGTGCGGAGGTTTCGATATCGGTCTTGCCCGCCGCGTGAAAGGTCGCGGCAGCGGTAAGAATGATCGCGACCGCGATCAGGCTCGAAAACGCCATTCCGATGATGGTGTCGGCGCGAATGCGATGAAACTCCTCCTGCGCGCCATGGTGCCTTTGTATCAGGGGCCGTTTTCCAGCATCGACCCGCTGATCCTCCGCTTCCTGCGAGGCCTGCCAGAAAAACAGATACGGTGAAATCGTCGTGCCAAGGATGGCCACGATAGTGGTGAGAAAGGGTGCGCTGAAGTCGACGCGCGGAATCAGCAATCCCGCGATCGCTTCGCTCCACGACACCTGCGCGACAGCGAGCGCGGCGACATAGGCAAACAGGCTCAGCGTCAACCACTTCAACACAGCGACGTAGCGGCGGTAATCAAGAAATATCTGCGCCGCGACCGACGTGATGCCGAACATCAGCACGTAGGCAAAGGCGGGGCCCCCAATCAGCAGCCTGGACGCATCCGCCATGGCGCCAAGGTCGGCGGCGATGTTGATGGTGTTGGCGACAAACAGTAAGATCACAATGGCGATCAACAGGCTTGCGGGATAGTGACGACAGGCATTGCCGGCGATGCCGTGTCCGGTAACGCGACCGACCCGCGCCGAAATCTCCTGGATCGCCACCATCAGGGGAAACGTCAGCAGCATCGTCCAGCTCGCTCCGTAACCGAGTTGCGCACCTGTCTGGCTATAGGTGCCTATGCCGGAGGGATCGTCGTCGGCGGCTCCGGTGATAAGCCCAGGCCCGAGCGTTTTGAAGACATCCCGATGCCGTCGTGAAGGCGCACCTGTCGGAGACGGTTCGCTCCGGCGCCACCTTCCACGTCGTCCGCGTGTTGTCGATTTTGAATGCGTCATGGCTACGGCCGCCTCGACAACACGGACCGGCTCATTCCAGTTCCAAGCATCTCAGCGCCCGGTGGACGAAAGCCGCGCCGCACCTGCCAAGCAGAAGAAGGTCGTCGCTGTCAGCTACAGCGCGAGGCAGCGATCGCGTGCAAACGGCTATGGCCGAGCACATGCGCCGTGAAATCGGCCGAGAAGATTCTGGCGAACGCCCCGTTTCGAATGCTCAGGCCTCCCGCGAAAGCGCCGAACGCCGGCATCACCATGCGCGCGCCGTCGCTGGCGAAACAACGCCGCTCCATCGAACGGCCTCGCGCCGAGACCCGCGCCTTGGGATGCAGATGGCCCGCGATTTCGCCGAAAGCGCCCGTCGGCTCATGACGAAACACAATCCCACCGATCTCCCATTCGGTTGCGACAAGGCCACCGAGTCCGGACGGCGGCGCCGGATCGTGATTGCCCGAAATCCAGATCCAGCGGCGACCCGCCTGCAAACCCGACAGCGCCTCGCGATCCCCCGCACACAGACGGTTGTGAGCGTCGCGATCGTGAAAGCTGTCGCCGAGCGCGATCACCATGCGCGGATCGAAGCGCCGGATGACGGCGGCGAGCCGGTCGAGCGTCGCCACCGTATCATAGGGCGGCAGCAGCACGCCGCGCATCGCGAAGCTCGATCCCTTTTCCAGATGAAGGTCGGAGACAACGAGCAGGCGCTCCCGTTCCCAGAACAACGCGCCCGAGAGATCGGCGGCAAAGCCAACGCCCGCGACGGTAACGGCGGCGACGCGGCTCATCTGCTCTTCCTGGGGAGGAAGCGCGTCACGCGCACGGCGATCCATATCCAGCATGATCAGTTCATATTCCCGTCGCCTCGCGGACGAGTTGCTCGGCGGCTTCGGCCAGCAATTCGTCCGACGCTTCGCCATAGACCGTCTCCCGCCCGATCTCCAGCATGACGGGCACCGCGAGCGGTGAAATGCGCTCGAGCGGCTTGTGATCGATCCGTCCCCGAATCCGCGCCAGCATATCGCTGAGGCGGCGGATATCCAGCAACCCCGTTGCTGCATCCGCCCGCGCGGCGCGCAGCAGCATGTGGTCGGGCTGATGCTTGCGCAGCACGTCATAGACGAGATCGGTCGAGAACAGAACCTGCCGCCGGCTCTTTTCCGCTCCGGTGAACCGGCGGGCGATCAGGCCCGAAATGATCGCGCAACTGCGGAAGGTGCGCTTCATCAACGCGGATTCCGCAAGCCACGCTTCCAGATCATCACCCAGCATGTCCGGATCGAACAAGGCGTCGATATCGAGCCGTCCCTGCCGGATCATCGACGAGGGATCGCCGAGCATCCAGACCGCGAGCGCATATTCGTTGGCGACGAAGCCAAGCGGCCGCGCCCGCGCGCGTTCCAATCGCCGCGTCAGCAACATGCCGAGAGTCTGGTGCGCAAGCCGTCCCTCGAACGGATAGCAGACCAGATAATGCTTGCCGGCGCGCGGAAAGGTTTCGACGATCATCTCGCGGGCATGCGGCACGCGTGAGAACCGCGACTGCAAATTCAACCATTCGCGCACCTGATGCGGCAGGCCGCGCCATGCGCGCTCGTCGTCGAGCAGGCGGCGAACGCGTTCGGCCAGATAGGTCGAGAGCGGAAACTTGCCGCCCATGTAGGACGGCACCTTCGGGCTCTCATCGCTCGCGCGTGAAACGTAGACCTGATCTTCGACCAGCGCCTCAAAGCGCACGATCTCGCCGCCGAACACGAAAGTGTCGCCGGCCACGAGCCCCTCGATGAAATATTCCTCGATCTCGCCCAGCATCCGGCCGCCGCGCGCGATCGCGCCGGTAGGGCCTTTACCGCCGCCGTGCCGCGAGCGCACCAGCCTCACCTTCAGCATCGCCTCCTCGACGATGGTGCCGACATTGAGGCGATAGCTCTGCCGCGCGCGCGGATTGGCGACACGCCAACGCCCCTCTTTGTCCTGCCTGATGCGGGCGAAGCGTTCATAGCTCTTCAGCGCATAGCCGCCGGTAGCGACGAAATCGACCACGCCGTCGAAGTCGGCGCGCGGCAGCGCCGCATAGGGGGCCGCGGTCCGCACTTCCTCGTAAAGGTCATCGGCGTGGAACGGCCCGCCGCAGGCGCAGCCCATGACATGCTGCGCAAGAACATCGAGCGCGCCCGTGCGCAGCGGCGGCGTGTCCTGCGCGTTTTCGTTGACCGCGTCGATGGCGGCGCGGCATTCCAGCACTTCGAACCGGTTAGCCGGGACCAGAACCGCGCGCGAGGCTTCATCAAGGCGATGATTGGCGCGGCCGATCCGCTGCATCAGCCGCGAGGCGCCTTTGGGCGCACCGATATTGATGACGAGATCGACATCGCCCCAATCGACCCCGAGATCGAGCGAGGAGGTGCAGACCACGCCGCGCAGCCGTCCGGCCGTCATCGCCTGCTCCACCTTGCGGCGCTGCGCGACATCGAGCGAGCCGTGATGCAGCGCGATGGCGAGGCCGTCGTCGTTGATGCGCCAGAGATCCTGGAACAACATCTCGGCCTGGCTCCGGGTGTTGACGAACACCAGCGTCGTCCTGTTGCACCTGATGAGATCGTAGATCTCGGTCAGCGCATGGCGCGCCGAATGCCCCGCCCAGGGCAGCCGTTCGCTCGTGTCCAGCATCTCGACAATCGGAGCAGCGGCGCCGTCGGCCTCGACGATGTCGGCCGAAACGGTTTTGCCTCGCGGCTGCGGCGCCAGGAACCTCGCCAGCGCGTGCGGATCGGCCACCGTCGCCGACAGGCCGATCGTGCGCATTTGCGGCGCGAGCCGCCATAACCGAGCCAATGCCAATGACAACAGATCGCCTCGCTTCGAGGTCGCCAGCGCATGCAGTTCATCGAGCACGACGCGCTGCAACGACGAGAACAGAAAGGACGCGTCATCGGAGGCCAGCAGCAACGCGATCTGTTCGGGGGTGGTCAGCAGGACATCCGGCGGGTAACGCCGCTGCCGCTGCCGCCGCGACACCGGCGTGTCGCCGGTACGGGTCTCGACCCGGATCGGCAGATTCATTTCCGCGATCGGGGTCTCCAGATTGCGCGCGATATCGACCGCCAGCGCCTTCAATGGGGAAATATAGAGGGTGTGAAGGTGTTGTCCCTTGCCTGATATTTCCACCAGCGTCGGCAGGAATCCGGCCAGCGTCTTGCCCGCGCCGGTGGGGGCGATCAGCAGCGCCGGGCGGCCGTCACGCGCCTTTCGCAGCAAGGCCAGCTGATGTGCGCGCGGCGACCATCCCCGCGCCGCGAACCAGCGCAGAAAGCCGTCCGGCAGCAATGGCTGCGCTTCGCGATCAGCGATTCCCACGCTGCAAGAGGTAGGGCGTCCCGCCTGTCGGGTCGAGTTCGAACGCGACCGTAGCGTTTGCGAGGGAAGCGGATGACCTGCTCGCGTGAAGAAAACGCGTCAAACTACAATCAGAAGCGAAAATGCTCCAGCCGCGCGAAACGATGGCGAATCAGCGAACCCGGTACACCGGCCGGAACCGGCTTCGGCATGGCCGGGAGACGGCGGCAGAACCGCGCCGGGAGCCGGAATCGCCACGCAAGACGCTGATTTTCGCGAGATTTTCATCTTCACGGCATCATTCCCGGCAGGTGTGGCTACCGAACCACAGACAAGTTTCCCATCGAAGGGTACAGTCTCCGGGTCATTTGCAGACGGGGACTATCCATAATGAAAAAGATTCTGCTCGGCGTTCTGCTGGCCAGCACCGCGATGACCGCCCAAGCGGCGGATCTCGCACCTCGGCCCTACACCAAGGCTCCGCCGATAGCCCCGATCTACGACTGGACAGGCCTTTACTTCGGCGTGAACGTCGGCCTCGGGCTGGGCCGCAATCGTGTCGTGCATGATTTTGGCCCCGCGGCGATTTCGACCCAGCTGCAGCCGCTCGGCGCGATCGGAGGCGGCCAGATCGGCTACAACTGGCAGACCAACTCGTTCTTCGGCCCGCTCGTGTTCGGCGTCGAAGCCGACATCCAGGGCGCCGACATGATCGACAACCGGACCAACCTTGCCGGTGTCCTGCAATACAATCAGCGGCTCAACTGGTTCGGCACGGCGCGCGGCCGCATCGGTCTGGTCAACGGCCCGATGCTGACTTACGTCACCGGCGGTTGGGCTTACGGTAACGTTGGCACCACTGTCATTCAAGGCGGTGTGCCGTCCGCGTTCGGCGGCGGACGCAGCGGCTGGACCTTTGGCAGCGGCGTCGAAGCCACGCTCGGCGGCAACTGGACCGGCAAGATCGAATACCTTCATCTCGATTTCGGCAACCGCACCGACTTCATCGGCGGTCAGGCGCTGCATTCCGAGCTGCGCGAAAATATCTTCCGCGCCGGCCTGAACTATCGCATCGGCGCCAGCAACCCCTACGCACCGGTCGCCACCACCAACTGGAACGGCCTGTATCTCGGCGGCAATATCGGCGGCGGCCTCGGTCGCAACCGCAACACCATTTCCAATCCGGCCGGCAACCTCGCCCAGTTCAATCTCGCGCCCAACGGCCTCATCGGCGGTGGCCAGATCGGTTACAACTGGCAGGCCGCCAATATCGTCTTCGGCCTCGAGACAGACTTCCAGGGCTCGACCCTTGAGGACAACAAGACCTGCTTCGGCTGCGTGCCCGGCGCCTCGATCGATTTCAATTCGAAGCTGCAGTGGTTCGGCACCGTGCGCGGCCGTCTCGGTTACGCCGTCGGAAACTCGATGTTCTATGCCACGGGCGGTTTCGCCTACGGCAACGTCCGGACCGCGCTCAACAATTTGAGCTTCGCCGACACCCGGACCGGCTGGACGGCGGGCGGTGGCATCGAGACGCCGCTCCCACTGGTGAACCTGTTCGGTGGCCCCCTGTTCGGCCCGAACTGGACCTCGACGACGGAGTATCTCTACGTCGACCTCGGCCGCTCGAGCTTCAACATCGGTGGCGGGCCGAACGTGCTGACGACCGGCGCGCAGGAGCACATCTTCCGCACCGGCCTGAACTATCACTTCAATACCCCGTTGGCTCCGGGCTATTGACGGTAACGGTCCCAGGGACGGGGGTTTTCGAAGCCCTGGCCTGACGGGTTAAAATTCTGGGGGAGTGGGCAAGAAAGCCGCATCGCATCGCGATGCGGCTTTCTTCATGAGCGGCCGTCGCAAGGAGAGGATTTGACCAAAGCGTCGCGCTTCACAGTCGAAAAATCGATCCATGGGCGCTCGCTATCTATCGGCGCGGCGTGGGAATGGAACTGCTGCGCTGCCTGATGGACGAATGCGCGGCGCGTGGCTATCGGCAAAACGATCGCCCCCGCCGGAGATTCCGCCAATGCGGCATCGATCGATTTATGCGCGCGGCGGAGCTTCGAGATGATCGTTATCCGCCTCTGCGTCGGCCTTAAATCCGGCCCGCTGGCTCGATAGCTTGATGATGCGGCTCGCACTCGACGAGGGCTACGCAACAATACCGAAGAAGCGCCGGGGATACCGCGGTGACAGTACCCGTTCCCCCGGCGTCCTGTTTCCTCCTCCGGGAGGAATGATCCCGGAATTTCCTCGCCGCGACCGGCCGCCGCACTTGCGCGCCCTGATACGGAGTTCCCATGTTCTGGATGCCGGCCGCCATTCCGGCGAGCGTTCGACGAGTCTTTCGAGGAATCCGATGAATTATTTTCGTACTGCGATCCTGCTGGCGGGCCTCACGGGCCTGTTCATGGGCGTGGGCTATCTGATCGGCGGCGCCAGCGGCGCGACGATCGCGCTCGTCGTCGCGGCTGCGACCAACCTCTTCGCCTACTGGAACTCCGACCGCATGGTGCTGTCGATGTATGGCGCACATGAGGTCGATACCGGCACCGCGCCCGACCTGCACCGGCTGGTGGCCGAACTGGCTGCGCGCGCCAGCCTGCCGATGCCGCGCGTGTTCATCATGGATAATCCGCAGCCGAACGCGTTCGCCACCGGCCGCAATCCGGAGAATGCCGCCGTGGCGGTGACGACGGGGCTCATGCAGTCGCTGAGCCGCGAGGAACTGGCCGGCGTGATCGCGCATGAACTCGCGCACATCAAGCATCACGACACGCTGCTGATGACCATTACCGCAACCTTCGCCGGCGCGATCTCGATGCTGGCGCAGTTCGGCATGTTCTTCGGCGGCAACCGCGGCAACAACGGTCCCGGCATCATCGGCTCGCTGGCGATGATGATCCTCGCGCCGTTCGGAGCCATGCTGGTGCAGATGGCGATCAGCCGCACGCGCGAATACGCCGCCGACGAAATGGGCGCGCGCATCTGCGGCCAGCCGATTTGGCTTGCCTCGGCGCTGGCCAAGATCGACAACGCCGCGCATCAGGTGCCGAACATGGAGGCCGAACGCGCGCCCGCGACCGCGCACATGTTCATCATCAACCCGCTGTCGGGGCGCGGCATGGACAACCTGTTCGCGACCCATCCCTCGACTGAAAACCGCATCGCCGCATTGCAGAGGCTCGCCGGACAATCCGGCGGTGGCCCTGCCCCCCGTCCGGAGCCCAACCCGCGTAGCCCCTGGAACAGGGGCCCTCGCACCGGTCCATGGGGCTGAAGCGGCAGCAAGGGTCGTGAACCGCAGGGGCGCGCCATCGTGGCGCGTGTGGCGCCTTCTCGCTTCTGGCGGAATCAGAAGCGAGGCTCCATGCGCTTGATGTAACGCGTTTTCTTCACGCGAACCGGTTTCCATCCTCGGGTCAAGCCCGAGGACATGCTTCGCTCGAAAACGCTATAATCCGCGATACCCGTCCGTCGACGCGCAAGATCAATCAACCGGATCTTCCCGGTCTCCGCCGTTCGCCCCCGGAGTCTGATTTAACTGCGTCGAATCAGACTCCTGGTTTAAATTTTGATTGAGCACGAATCTTGTCCGACATCCGGTTTCCACTTTCCAGGATCATGCTCCGGCGTTTTCGACGCCACTCATAATCCTCCGGACAAAACCCGAGAATAGACGCCGGTTGGCGCGTGCGGGGAAAATTCGGGGCGGACATGATCCGTTTGTTTTGGTTAAATGTGCGCCGGCAGCATGGTTGATTCCCCCGCTGACTGGATTGTGCTCGGACCTGTCCGGATGGGTCCGCTGCAAGGATGATGATGAAAGACCCTTTCGGACCAAAAACGGAGCGTCACGGCTCCACGCGGCGAACCGCGCTGGGCCTTGTCGTGGGTGCGCCTCTGCTCGGGGCCTGCTCGGGAGTCCAGCAAACGCTGACCAACGGTTTTTCCAGCCCCCCCGGTTCTTCTCCGCAGCCCGAGTCGACCGCGGGGCCCCAACAGGGAGCCACAATCGGCACCGGTCAGGTCAAGGTCGGCCTGATCCTTCCACTGTCGGCGGCAGGCAATGCGAGCATTGCGGCTCAGTCGATGCGGAATGCGGCCGAGATGGCGCTGTCGGAATTCCAGAATCCGAACGTCCAGGTGCTGGTCAAGGACGCGGCAGGCACGGCGCGGGGTGCGCAGCAGGGGGCTCAACAGGCGCTCGATGAAGGGGCCGAAATCATTCTCGGCCCGCTATTTGCGGCGTCGGTCCCGGGGGTTGCCCAGGTGGTGCGAACCCGCAATGTTTCGGTGATCGCATTTTCGACGGATTCGAGCATTGCCGGCAGAGGCGTCTATCTTCTGAGTTTTCTTCCTGAATCGGATATCACCCGGATCGTCGAATACGCCGCGAGCACCGGAAAGCGCTCGTTCGCCGCGATGGTGCCCGAGAACGCCTACGGTAATGTCGTGGAGGCGGCCTTCAAGCAGACGGTTGGCCGTCGCGGAGGGCGGATCGCCGCATTCGAGAAATACGGCTCCGATCGCGTCAGCGCCGCACGGAACGTTGCTCAGTCGCTCCGCTCGGCCGATGCGCTGCTGATCGCCGATGATGGCGATGCGGTGGTTTCGGTCGCCGACGCGCTCACGGCGGCGGGGGCGAATCTGCGCAACGTCCAGCTTCTCGGCACCGGGCTGTGGGACAATCCTCGCGTATTCGCAAGCACAGCGTTGCAGGGTGGTCTCTATGCCGCCCCAGACCCGGCGGGCTTTCGCGCCTTCGCAAACCGCTACCGCACCAAGTTCGGCGGCGAGCCGGTGCGTACGGCGACCCTTGCCTATGATGCGGTCGCGCTGGTGGCCGCCCTCGCCCGCACTCAGGGATCGCAGCGCTTCGCCGCGGAAACGCTGACCAACGCCTCCGGGTTTGCCGGCATCGACGGCTTGTTTCGATTCCGTTCCGACGGCACCAATCAGCGCGGCCTCGCCGTCATGCGCGTCGCATCCGGCGGCGGCCAGCCGGTGGCAGGCTCGCCGAAAAGTTTTGGCGCCTGATCCATAGTGTTTTCGAGCGAAGCATGTCCTCAGGCTTGACCCGAGGATGGAATCCGGTTCGCGTGAAGAAAACGCGTCAAATCGACATCATAGATGTCCTGCTTCCGATTCTGTCAGAAGCGGAAATGTCATGCGGCGAGATCGGCCACCACGGCATCGAGAACGGGGAAGCCATCCTGCGTGACGCGCAAGCGGCCGTCGGTGCTGATCATGATCGCGCCTTCGTCTCGGAGGATCGCGATGCGCCGCGGATCAAGAGAGCGGCCCGACAGCGCCGCGTAGCGCCGCGGATCGATGCCCTCGCGCAAGCGCAGCCCCATGAGCAGGAATTCGTCGGCGCGCTCTTCGCTGTTCAGCAGATCGTCGGCGACGATTCCGTTGCCGATCGCCTCGACGCGCATAAGCCACGCCTCGGGCCGCTTTTCGGTGGCGATGGCATGCCTGACGCCGTCGATGTCGAGGCGGCCGTGCGCTCCGGGGCCGATGCCCGCATACTCCTGGCCGCGCCAGTAAACCAGATTGTGCCGGCATTCCGCGCCCGGCCGCGCATGATTCGAGATCTCGTAAGCGGGCAGGCCATGACGCGCGCAGACGTCCTGCGTGACGTCGTACAGGTCGCGCGCGATCGCCTCATCGGGGGTCTTGAGCTTCCCGGCCGCATGCAGGTCGAAAAACGGTGTCCCCGCTTCGATCGTCAATTGATAAAGCGACAGATGCTCCGCCGCCTCCGATATCGCGCGCTGCAACTCCCCGGCCCACATCGCCGGTGTCTGGTCCGGACGCGCATAGATCAGATCGAAGGAATAGCGATCGAAGACCGAGCGCGCGATCGCAACCGCATCCTGCGCCTCGCGCGCTGTGTGCAGCCGGCCGAGCGCCTTCAGCGAGGAATCGTCGAGCGCCTGCACGCCGAGCGAGACGCGATTGACGCCCGCCGCGCGGTAGCCGCGGAATCGTGTGGCCTCCACGCTGGTCGGATTAGCTTCCAGCGTGACCTCGACGTCATCGGCAACGCTCCAATGTTTTCCGATTGCGTCGAGAATGGCGCCGACGGTCTGCGGCCGCATCAGGGACGGCGTGCCGCCGCCGAGAAAAATCGAGGACACCGTGCGCCCGCGCGAGCGGACCGCCGTGGTCTCGATCTCGCGCGCGAAAGCCCGTGTAAAGCGCTCTTCATCGATCGGCGCGTGGCGCACGTGACTGTTGAAATCGCAATACGGGCACTTCGACAGGCAGAACGGCCAGTGGACGTAAACGCCGAACGCGGCGGCCGGATCAGCGGGGCTCAAGGGCAATCTCCGCCAGTTTCACGAACGCGCGGGCGCGATGCGACAGGCCAAGACCGCGCGGCGGAAGCCCGTGCTTCTCGATGCCGGCCATCTCGCCGAAGGTACGGCTGTGCCCGTCCGGCAGAAACACCGGATCATAACCGAAACCGGCCGTGCCCCGCGGCGGCCAGACCAGCGCGCCATCCACGCGGCCTTCGACTTCCTGGAGATGGCCGTCCGGCCACGCGACGCAGAGCGCCGAAACGAAGTGAGCCTTGCGCTTGTCCGCGCTGGTCGCGCCACGCTCCTGCAGCAGGCGCTCGATCCGCGTCATCGCCGCGGAAAAATCCGCAGGTTTGCCGGCCCATCGCGCGGAGTGGATGCCCGGCGCGCCGTCCAGCGCCTCGACGACCAGGCCTGAATCATCGGCAAAGGCCGGAAGCCTTGCGCTCAGGGCAGCAGAGGTCGCCTTGATCCGGGCATTGGCGCGGAAATCCTCGCCCGTTTCCTCAGGCTCGTCGAGACCGAGTTCGCCGGCGGAGACCACTTCGACGCCATACGGCGCAAGCAGCTCGCGAAGCTCGGCGAGCTTGCCGGGATTGTGGGTGGCGATCACGAGCTTGCCGGCGATTCGACGATGCATGACCGATCGGGCTTCAGTTTCTTGTTCTGAAAGGTTTTCCTGACGCGACGGGAGGCCCGCTTCGCCGGAAAACGCGACAGGACGCGAGTCCTGCGGATGATCCGCGCAAGCGGCGAATCACGCCACCGCCATTTTCTGCAAATCCACCAGCCGCGCGACCCCTTTTTTCGCCAGCGCCATCAGCGCCAGAAACTCATCATCGGAGAAAGGCACCTTTTCGGCGGTTCCCTGCACCTCGATGATGCGTCCCTCGCCGGTCATCACGAAGTTTGCATCGGTATCGGCTTCCGAATCCTCGGCATAGTCCAGATCGAGGACGGGCGTGCCGTTGTAGATGCCACATGAGATGGCGGCGACATTGCCTCGAAGCACGCTGGCCTTGAGCATGTTGCGGGCCTTCATCCAGTTGACGCAGTCGGCCAGCGCGACCCAGGCGCCGGTGATCGATGCGGTGCGCGTACCCCCGTCGGCCTGAATGACGTCGCAATCGATCGTGATCTGGCGCTCGCCGAGCGCCTCGAGGTCGACCGCCGCACGCAGGGAACGACCGATCAGGCGCTGGATTTCGACGGTCCGGCCACCCTGCTTGCCGGCGGAGGCCTCGCGCCGGGTCCGCTCCAGCGTGGCGCGCGGCAGCATTCCGTATTCGGCCGTCACCCAGCCCCGGCCCTGACCCTTGAGCCATGGCGGCAGCCGCTCCTCGAGCGTCGCGGTGACCAGCACATGGGTATCGCCGAATTTCACCATGCAGGAGCCTTCGGCGTATTTGACCACGCCACGTTCCAGCGACACGGCGCGCAGTTCATCCGGTGCACGACGGCTAGGTCGCATGGGAACCCCTCCAGCTATTCATGAGAATCCTCGTGCCGTGCTTTTAGGGGTGGGGAGCCGCACCGGCAAGGGTCAGACGTGCAATTGCCCTCAGAACGGCAATTACCCAAAGCCTGCTTGTAACTGGTGCGCGGGAGAGACAAATTAGAAGCGGTCTCAGGCACGACGAACATTATGCGCGGGAGAAAATAGCGTTGGCCCATCACGATCCGATCGGTCTGATTGCACCGAACGCCGGGCTTGCCCAGTTGAACGAGCGCTCGCGCGATATTTTTCGCCAGATTGTCGAGAGCTATCTTGCAACGGGCGAACCCGTGGGATCCCGCAACATTTCACGGCTGATCGCGGTGCCGCTCTCGTCGGCCTCGGTCCGCAACGTGATGTCGGATCTCGAACAGCTCGGGCTGATTTATGCGCCGCACACCTCGGCCGGGCGCCTGCCGACCGAGCTCGGCCTGCGTTTTTTTGTCGATGCCCTGATGCAGGTTGGAGATCTCACCGAGCCGGAACGCCAGTCGATCCAGAACCAGCTCGCGTCGGTCGGCAAGGCGCAGTCGGTCGAGGCCGCGCTGGAGGAAGCCTTGACGCGGCTGTCCGGATTGACCCGGGCGGCGGCGGTGGTTCTGACGGCCAAATCCAACGTACGCTTGAAGCATATCGAGTTTGTCAGGCTGGAGCCCGACAAGGCGCTGGTGGTGCTGGTCGCCGAAGACGGGCAGGTCGAAAATCGCGTGCTGACGCTCCCGTCCGGCGTTCCGGCTTCAGCGTTGACGGAGGCGTCAAATTTTCTGAATGCCCGGATTCGCGGCCGGACGCTCGCCGAGGCACGGCTCGAGCTGGAAACCGCGTTGACGCAAAGCAAGGCGGAGCTCGATCAGCTCACACAAAAAATCATCGCAGCCGGAATTGCGAGCTGGTCCGGCGGCGACAGCGACGACCGGCAGTTGATCGTGCGCGGCCATGCCAACCTGCTCGAGGACCTGCATGCGATGGAGGACCTCGAACGCGTGCGGCTATTGTTCGACGATCTCGAAACCAAGCGCGGGGTGATCGATCTGCTTGGCCGCGCCGAGCGCGCAGACGGCGTGCGCATTTTCATCGGCTCGGAGAACAAGCTGTTCTCGCTGTCCGGATCCTCGACGATCATCGCGCCCTACAGCGACGGCGCCGGCCACATCGTCGGCGTTCTCGGCGTGATCGGACCGACCCGGCTGAACTACGCGCGCGTGATCCCGATGGTGGACTATGCCGCGCGCATCGTCAGCCGGATGCTCGGCAGATGAGCCGGGTTCGCCGCGCTTGATTTTTACGCCTGAACCACGATATCCCGCACGACCATTCCTTTCCATTCGAGACAACTGCGAGAAGGCTGCGTAATGACCGATTCCGACGGCAAAACAGACAAGTCCGGCGAACCGGCTGCGGAGGTCGAGCCCGTCGTGTCCAAGCCGTACGTCATGCCGGACGATCCCGAGGACGATGCGCTCGACGCGCTGAACAAGCAGCTCGCGGAGGCGAAGGATCGGACGTTACGTACGCTGGCGGAGATGGAGAATCTGCGCAAGCGCACGGCGCGGGAGGTGTCGGACGCGCGAACCTACGGCATTTCGGGCTTCGCGCGCGACGTTCTGGAGATCGCCGACAATCTGCAGCGCGCGCTTGATGCGGTGCCGGCGGACGCGCGCGCGGCGCCGGATCCCGGCCTGAAAGCCCTGATCGAGGGCGTGGAGCTGACCGAACGCTCGCTGCACAACGCTCTCGAAAAGCACGGCGTGAAGAAGTTCGATCCGGCCGGCGAAAAGTTCGATCCCAACGTCCATCAGGCCATGTACGAAGTTCCCGATCCGTCCGTCCCCGTCGGCACGGTCGCCCAGGTCATTCAGGCCGGCTACATGATCGGCGAGCGGGTGCTGCGTCCGGCGCTGGTGGGCGTCGCCAAGGGCGGAGCCAAGGCAGCCGCGCCGGAATAACAGCCTCCGCGTTTTGAGGCTTTGCTGCGGCACTGGAGCATGATCCCGACCCGAAGAGCCGCGCCAGCGCAAAGTGGAAACCGGTTTTCGGGTAAGATCATGCTCAATCAAAAGAGATAAGCGGCCTGCGCAAGCAAGGCCGCGAGGAATGGATGTCAGCTTGCGTGAAGACAGCGCGTCGGGTCAAAATCACGGAGCCGCGCTTCTTCTGTCAGAAGCGAAAGAGCTAACGCGGCAGGATCCCGTCACGAACCGCGCGGAAGCGCGGAAAAACGTCCGACCATTCGTTCCGCGGCGTGCTCCCGATCAGGCGCATGGCTGTTTTTCCGCTGCCGAACACCAGCCACTGCACCACGGTCACCGGCGTATTCGTTCGCGTGTTGGTGCCGTCGATTCGCGTTTCAAAGCCGGGCGATCCGTTGATCCGAATCGGCTCCGACATGGTGATGCGTCCCTCACGCAGGTTCGGGATCGTGGCGGCGACATCGCGCGCGAACCGGCTCCGATCATCCGGCCGCTCCGGGACCGAACCGATCGGGCTGATGATGATGAAGGCGCTGCCGTCAATGTTGTTTTCCGTTTCCGCATCGGACAACAGGATGACGGCTCCCGGCGTCAGCGTCCGGATCAGCTTGAAGGAGCTCAGTTCGCTCAGCTTGAAGGGCAGCAGGCCCAGTTGCTCCTCGAGCGGGACCTCCTTGCGCAGGGCGACCGTTGCGAACATCTTCTGCACGGCCTCGTCGGAATAGATCTTCCCGACGTTCTCCGGCACCTGCGCCGCGACGTATCCGGAAAAGGTGCCGCCGGAAATCACCATTGAATAGCGCCGGACATTGTCTTCGCCGTTCTTGGCGGTCTCGACGATGAAATAACCCGGTCCACTCGCGGTCTCGAGGCCTTGCGGCTTTAGACCTCGGGGGTCGGCGGCGTTCGATTTCGCGACAGTTTCCACGTCTCTGAAAGCGGCGACGGGGAGCTCGGCGACGACGACCTTGACGCGCTGATCCGCGGTCTCGAAACCCGGAAATGTCTTTGCCGGATTGAGGCCTATCAGCGGAACCAGCCCGATCCGGCTGCCCGGCGCATAGATCACGTCGCTGGCGAGGGACGGATTAGCGCCGGTCAGCAGGCAGAGAATGGCAAACACGTGCAGAAAATGTCTCATGCGCGCTTATCTGGATTTGCATTGAGGCCGTTCAATGATCGTCAGGCCGGCGGGACCGTAAGATGATTCAGGGGATGCATTCTACGAAACCTGACTGCCGCATCAAGCGCATGAGCCGTTGGCGCAGGCGGCGGCGACCGTCTTCACCATGGCCCAAGACGGCTGGTCCGGCTAGGTTAATTATCGCTTGTCCAGATCGTCCCTGGCTGGCAGGGGATGCAAAAGAATTGCGTTTTCAGACGGCGGAGAGATGTCCGGTCCTTGCGGCCCCCACCCCCCCTCCTATATGAGGCTCACCGTCGCTATATCGCGAGTAATTGATATCTGGGGGTCTGGATGAGGGTGCCGTCAGGGCCTGCCCGGACTGCCGTAACAAGAAGGATATGAGGACCATGGGAAAGGTCATTGGGATCGACCTCGGCACCACCAATTCGTGCGTGGCGGTAATGGACGGCAAGGCGCCGAAAGTCATCGAAAACGCGGAAGGGATGCGGACCACGCCGTCCATCGTCGCCTTCAGTGATGATGGCGAGCGTCTCGTCGGGCAGCCGGCCAAGCGCCAGGCCGTGACCAATCCCGAGCGGACCATTTTCGCCGTCAAGCGCCTGATCGGCCGGCGCTACGACGACCCCACGGTTGAAAAGGACAAGCAGCTTGTCCCTTACAAGATCGCGAAAGCCGGTAACGGCGACGCCTGGGTCGAGGCCGATGGCAAGACCTATTCGCCCTCGCAGATTTCGGCCTTCACGCTTCAAAAGATGAAGGAGACCGCCGAGGCTCATCTCGGTCAGAAGGTCGATCAGGCCGTCATCACCGTGCCCGCCTACTTCAACGACGCGCAACGTCAGGCGACCAAGGACGCCGGCAAGATCGCCGGCCTCGAAGTGCTGCGCATCATCAACGAGCCGACCGCGGCCGCGCTTGCCTACGGCCTCGACAAGTCGAAGGCCGGCACCATCGCGGTATATGATCTCGGCGGCGGCACGTTCGACGTGTCGGTTCTCGAGATCGGCGACGGCGTATTCGAGGTGAAGTCGACCAACGGGGATACGTTCCTCGGCGGCGAAGACTTCGACATGCGTCTGGTCAACTATCTCGCGGACGAATTCCAGAAGGAGCAGGGCATCAACCTGCGTAACGACAAGCTGGCCTTGCAGCGGTTGAAGGAAGCCGCGGAGAAAGCGAAGATCGAACTGTCGTCGACCACGCAGACCGAAATCAATCTGCCGTTCATCACGGCCGACCAGTCCGGCCCGAAGCATCTGACGATGAAGCTCACGCGCGCCAAGTTCGAGGCGCTGGTCGACGATCTGGTTCAGAAGACGATCGAGCCGTGCCGCAAGGCGCTGAAGGATGCCGGCCTGACGGCGGGCGAGATCGGCGAAGTGGTGCTGGTCGGCGGCATGACGCGCATGCCGAAGGTCCAGGAAGTCGTCAAGCAGTTGTTCGGCAAGGAGCCGCACAAGGGCGTCAACCCGGACGAGGTTGTCGCGATCGGCGCGGCGATCCAGGCCGGCGTGCTGCAGGGCGACGTCAAGGACGTGCTGCTGCTCGACGTCACGCCGCTGTCGCTGGGCATCGAGACGCTGGGGGGGGTATTCACCCGCATCATCGACCGCAATACCACGATCCCGACCAAGAAGAGTCAGGTGTTCTCGACAGCCGAGGACAACCAGAACGCCGTCACCATTCGCGTTTTCCAGGGCGAGCGTGAAATGGCGGCGGACAACAAGATCCTCGGCCAGTTCGATCTGATGGGCATTCCGCCCGCTCCGCGCGGCATGCCGCAGATCGAGGTGACGTTCGATATCGACGCCAACGGCATCGTCAACGTTTCCGCCAAGGACAAGGCGACCGGCAAGGAACAGCAGATCCGCATCCAGGCCTCGGGCGGCCTGTCGGAGGCCGACATCGAGAAGATGGTCAAGGACGCGGAAGCCAACGCCGCCGAGGACAAGAAGCGCCGCGAGGCCGTGGACGCCAAGAATCAGGCCGACAGCCTGGTGCATTCGACCGAGAAGGCTCTCACCGAACACGGCTCGAAAATCGAGGAAAGCGAACGCCGCGCGATCGAGGATGCGGTCAGCGATCTGAAGGAAGCGCTGAAAGGCGACGATGCGGAGGCGATCAAGGCCAAGACCAACACGCTGGCGCAGGCCTCCATGAAGCTCGGCGAGGCCATGTATAAACAACAGGCCGAGGCCGATGCCGCCAAGGACGCCGCGAAGGACGATGTCGTCGATGCGGAGTTTACCGAGGTCGACGACGACAAGAAGTCTGCTTAAACGGCAGAACTGACATGACCCCGCCCCCGAACGAGTGCTCATCGCGTCTCGAAGGGCGGGGTCACGCTTGTCTTAGCGAGACCCATCATCCAGCGATGAGCCAATTTTATCATGCGTCTTCCGTAATGAAGCGACGTTCGAGCGGAATGGACTGATGTCGAACAAGCGCTGTTACTACGAAACCCTTGAAGTCGATCGGAACGCGGACGAGACCAAGCTCAAGGCGGCCTTTCGCAAGCTGGCCATGAAATGGCACCCGGACAGGAATCCGGGCGACGCGTCCAGTGAGGTGCGCTTCAAGGAAATCAATGAGGCCTATGAGGTCCTGAAAGACGGCAACAAGCGCGCGGCTTACGACCGCTTTGGCCATGCCGCGTTCGAGCAGGGTGGCATGGGCGGCGGCGGTGCCGGGTTCGGCGCAGGATTCGCTTCCTCATTCTCCGACATCTTCGAGGATCTGTTCGGCATGGCCGGGCAGCGCGGCCGGTCGGGTGGCCGCGAACGAGGCGGAGATCTTCGATATAATATGGAGATCACGCTTGAGGAGGCCTATCACGGCAAGACCGCCCAGATCGAGATTCCGGTCTCAGTGACGTGCGAATCCTGCTCAGGCACCGGCGCCAAGGCCGGGACCAAGCCGAAGAACTGCGCGATGTGCGGCGGCGCCGGCCGGATTCGTCAGGCTCAGGGCTTCTTCACGCTGGAGCGCACCTGTCCCGGCTGTCAGGGGCGGGGCCAGATGATCGAGGATCCCTGCCCGCCCTGCGGCGGGTCGGGCCGCATCAACCGGGAGCGCTCGCTGTCGGTCAATATTCCCGCCGGCGTCGAGGATGGCACCCGCATCCGCCTCGCTGGCGAGGGTGAGGCAGGAGTCCGTGGCGGTCCGCCTGGCGACCTCTACATTTTCCTCTCGCTGGTTCCGCATCAGTTCTTCCAGCGGGACGGCGCAGATCTGCATTGCCGTGTTCCGATCTCAATGGTCGCCGCCGCTCTTGGCGGGGAGATCGAGGTGCCGACCATCGACAAGGGCAACACCAAGGTGCGGGTGCCGTCGGGAACCCAATCCGGCCGCCGTTTTCGCATTGCAACAAAGGGAATGCCCGTGCTGCGCTCTCGTCAGACCGGCGACATGTATGTTCAGGTGATGGTGGAAACCCCGCAGAACCTGACCAAGCGACAACAGGATCTTTTGGCCGAGTTTGAAAAGCTGTCGTCGGGAGAGACCCAACCCGAGGCGGCGGGTTTCTTCACTAAGGTCAAGGACTTCTTCGGCACTCGGGCGACCCCGTAATCACCGTTTTGCTTGACCGGGCCGATCGTCGGATGTACCTGTGAATAACTTAAGCCTGCCTCCCTGCCAGTATTGACCCACCTGGGTGCGAAATGCCTTTGCAATTGTCCGCGCGTGCGTCGAAGAAGCCCCTTCGTCTTGATGATGAGGTCCGCTTTCTCCGCTCGTGGATTGAGAAGCCGCTCCATATGGGCGCGGTCATGCCGTCCGGACGCATTCTGGCGCGCACGATGGCGCAGTATGTCGATGTCGCATCCACCGACCCGGTCATTGAGCTGGGACCGGGGACCGGAGCGATCACCAACGCGCTGATCGAGCACGGCGTCGATCCGAAACGTCTGGTGCTGGTCGAATACGATCCCGGCTTTTGTGCGCTGCTTCGCGACCGCTACCCGCAGGCGACAGTCGTGCAGGGCGACGCCTACACGTTGCGGGACTCGCTGTGGAACGTGCTGAGCGCGCGCGCTTCGGCGATCGTCTCCGGCCTGCCGCTCGTCACCAAGCCGATGTTGACCCGGCTCAGGCTGATACGGGACGCCTTCGCGACGCTCGCCCCCGGCGCCCCCTTCGTGCAGTTCACCTATTCGGTGGTGCCGCCCATCCCCAAATCTCTCCCGGGCATTTCGACCGAGGCGTCCGAGCGGATCTGGATGAACCTGCCTCCCGCGCGCGTCTGGGTGTATCGCAAGCGCTGATGGACTATAGCGTTTCAAACGAAGTGGTTGACCGGTTCGCGTGAAGAAAACGCTATAGCGCGGGCCGCAGGTGTCCCTGCAATGCGATCGACAGGCCTGTTCGCACCGAAAATCCTCATCATCCCCGGCTCGCTTCGCACCGGCTCGCAGAATGCAAGGCTTGCCGCGGTTATAGCCAAGGAGTTTATCCGAGCCGACGTTGAAGTCACCCGGATTTCGCTCGGAGACTTCCCGCTGCCGATCTACGACGCCGACTTGCAGGAAAATGCAGGCGTGCCCGCAAGCGCCATCAACCTCAAGCAGATGATCGCCGCGCACCACGGGGTCCTCCTCGTGACGCCCGAATACAACGCTTCCCTGCCGCCATTGCTCAAGAACGCGATCGACTGGATATCACGCGTCCAAAGTCCGCATGAAGCGCGCGGTCAGGTTTTCCATGAGCGCGCATTTGCGATCGCGTCGGCCTCCACGGGCCGATTCGGCGGCGCACGATGTCTGGCTCAGCTACGCTTGATCCTCACGGCGTGCGGAGCGATGGTGATCCCCAATCAGCTCGCTCTGTCATTCGCCGGGGACGCCTATGACGATATGGAGCGGTTGAAGCGTTCGACGGATGCCGATGCGCTGAAGAAGATGATACGCCAGTTGATCACGGTCGCCGGGAATATGCCGTGAGACCATACTGAATGGGAACGGCACCGCGCGGCAGATGCCGGACCTGATTGGTTGCCGCGAAACGCAGCCCCCGCTATACCGCAGAAGCATTCGAGGACTCGGCCGTGGCTGACATGCGTTTGATTGTTGCAGGAGCAGGCGGCCGGATGGGCCGCGCTTTGGTGCGCGCGATCGCGGAAACCGATGGCGCCGTGCTGGCTGGCGCGCTCGAGGCGCCGGAATCCGAGCTGATCGGGAAAGACGTTGGCGTTCTGGCCGGCCTTCCCGGCAGCGGAATCAACGTGTCGGCGGATCTCTGGTCATTGTCGGCGAATGCCGACGGTATCCTGGATTTTACCGTTCCGGCCGCGACCATCGCGAATGTGGCCATCGCCGCCGAGCGGGGGCTGGTCCATGTCATCGGCACCACCGGCCTTTCGGCGTCGGATATGGCTGTGATCCGGAGCGTCACCTCACGCACGGCGGTCGTGCAGTCGGGTAATATGAGTTTGGGCGTCAACCTGCTCGCCGCGCTGGTGAAGCGCATGGCGCAGGCACTCGACGAAAGTTTCGATATCGAAGTTCTCGAGATGCATCATAGGGCCAAGGTCGATGCGCCTTCGGGCACCGCGTTGATGTTGGGACAGGCGGCGGCTGACGGCCGCAAGGTCGATTTGAATCAGCGCGCGGCGCGCGGGCGCGACGGCCTTACCGGCGCCCGCGAGGCGGGCGACATCGGTTTTGCCTCGCTTCGGGGCGGTACCGTTTCAGGAGATCACAGCGTCATCTTCGCGGGTCCATATGAGCGCATCACCCTGTCGCACCATGCCGAGGACCGGATGATTTTCGCGCATGGGGCATTGAAGGCCGCAAAGTGGGCATTCGGTAAAGCGCCCGGCCTTTATTCGATGTCCGACGTGCTCGGGCTGGATGTTTAGTATTGCGATTATTACAGCGTTTTCGAGCGAAGCATGTCTTACGGCTTGATCCGGAGATACATATCGTTTTGTGCAAAGACGCCGCGTCAAATCAAGATCTGAGAGCCACGCTGCTGATTCGTCAGAAGCGGAAAGGCTCCAGGAACTCAGGAATGGAGCAGGCAGAATGAGCGAACGTCTTCTGGTGCTCGTGCGTCACGGCCAGAGCGAATGGAATCTGAAAAACCTGTTCACAGGCTGGAAGGATCCGGATCTGACGGAGCTTGGCGTGGCTGAGGCGAAGGATGCGGGGCGCAAGCTGAAAGCGCAGGGCTTTGTTTTCGACATCGCCTTCACCTCGACATTGATCCGCGCCCAGCACACGCTCGATCTTGTGCTGAAGGAATTGGACCAGGCCGGAATTCCGGTCAGGAAAGACCAGGCGCTGAACGAGCGGGACTATGGCGATCTTTCGGGCCTCAACAAGGACGAGGCTCGCAAGAAGTGGGGTGACGAACAGGTGCTGATCTGGCGCCGGTCATATGACGTGCCGCCACCCGGCGGCGAGAGCCTGAAGGATACGCTGGCGCGCACGCTGCCGTACTTCGTGCAGGAAATCCTGCCATGCGTCC
>CAZOOO010000024.1:0-22276 GCA_964581435.1 uncultured Hyphomicrobiales bacterium
AGGACGCATGGCAGGATTTCCTGCACGAAGTACGGCAGCGTGCGCGCCAGCGTATCCTTCAGGCTCTCGCCGCCGGGTGGCGGCACGTCATATGACCGGCGCCAGATCAGCACCTGTTCGTCACCCCACTTCTTGCGAGCCTCGTCCTTGTTGAGGCCCGAAAGATCGCCATAGTCCCGCTCGTTCAGCGCCTGGTCTTTCCTGACCGGAATTCCGGCCTGGTCCAATTCCTTCAGCACAAGATCGAGCGTGTGCTGGGCGCGGATCAATGTCGAGGTGAAGGCGATGTCGAAAACAAAGCCCTGCGCTTTCAGCTTGCGCCCCGCATCCTTCGCCTCAGCCACGCCAAGCTCCGTCAGATCCGGATCCTTCCAGCCTGTGAACAGGTTTTTCAGATTCCATTCGCTCTGGCCGTGACGCACGAGCACCAGAAGACGTTCGCTCATTCTGCCTGCTCCATTCCTGAGTTCCTGGAGCCTTTCCGCTTCTGACGAATCAGCAGCGTGGCTCTCAGATCTTGATTTGACGCGGCGTCTTTGCACAAAACGATATGTATCTCCGGATCAAGCCGTAAGACATGCTTCGCTCGAAAACGCTGTAATAATCGCAATACTAAACATCCAGCCCGAGCACGTCGGACATCGAATAAAGGCCGGGCGCTTTACCGAATGCCCACTTTGCGGCCTTCAATGCCCCATGCGCGAAAATCATCCGGTCCTCGGCATGGTGCGACAGGGTGATGCGCTCATATGGACCCGCGAAGATGACGCTGTGATCTCCTGAAACGGTACCGCCCCGAAGCGAGGCAAAACCGATGTCGCCCGCCTCGCGGGCGCCGGTAAGGCCGTCGCGCCCGCGCGCCGCGCGCTGATTCAAATCGACCTTGCGGCCGTCAGCCGCCGCCTGTCCCAACATCAACGCGGTGCCCGAAGGCGCATCGACCTTGGCCCTATGATGCATCTCGAGAACTTCGATATCGAAACTTTCGTCGAGTGCCTGCGCCATGCGCTTCACCAGCGCGGCGAGCAGGTTGACGCCCAAACTCATATTACCCGACTGCACGACCGCCGTGCGTGAGGTGACGCTCCGGATCACAGCCATATCCGACGCCGAAAGGCCGGTGGTGCCGATGACATGGACCAGCCCCCGCTCGGCGGCGATGGCCACATTCGCGATGGTCGCGGCCGGAACGGTAAAATCCAGGATACCGTCGGCATTCGCCGACAATGACCAGAGATCCGCCGACACGTTGATTCCGCTGCCGGGAAGGCCGGCCAGAACGCCAACGTCTTTCCCGATCAGCTCGGATTCCGGCGCCTCGAGCGCGCCAGCCAGCACGGCGCCATCGGTTTCCGCGATCGCGCGCACCAAAGCGCGGCCCATCCGGCCGCCTGCTCCTGCAACAATCAAACGCATGTCAGCCACGGCCGAGTCCTCGAATGCTTCTGCGGTATAGCGGGGGCTGCGTTTCGCGGCAACCAATCAGGTCCGGCATCTGCCGCGCGGTGCCGTTCCCATTCAGTATGGTCTCACGGCATATTCCCGGCGACCGTGATCAACTGGCGTATCATCTTCTTCAGCGCATCGGCATCCGTCGAACGCTTCAACCGCTCCATATCGTCATAGGCGTCCCCGGCGAATGACAGAGCGAGCTGATTGGGGATCACCATCGCTCCGCACGCCGTGAGGATCAAGCGTAGCTGAGCCAGACATCGTGCGCCGCCGAATCGGCCCGTGGAGGCCGACGCGATCGCAAATGCGCGCTCATGGAAAACCTGACCGCGCGCTTCATGCGGACTTTGGACGCGTGATATCCAGTCGATCGCGTTCTTGAGCAATGGCGGCAGGGAAGCGTTGTATTCGGGCGTCACGAGGAGGACCCCGTGGTGCGCGGCGATCATCTGCTTGAGGTTGATGGCGCTTGCGGGCACGCCTGCATTTTCCTGCAAGTCGGCGTCGTAGATCGGCAGCGGGAAGTCTCCGAGCGAAATCCGGGTGACTTCAACGTCGGCTCGGATAAACTCCTTGGCTATAACCGCGGCAAGCCTTGCATTCTGCGAGCCGGTGCGAAGCGAGCCGGGGATGATGAGGATTTTCGGTGCGAACAGGCCTGTCGATCGCATTGCAGGGACACCTGCGGCCCGCGCTATAGCGTTTTCTTCACGCGAACCGGTCAACCACTTCGTTTGAAACGCTATAGTCCATCAGCGCTTGCGATACACCCAGACGCGCGCGGGAGGCAGGTTCATCCAGATCCGCTCGGACGCCTCGGTCGAAATGCCCGGGAGAGATTTGGGGATGGGCGGCACCACCGAATAGGTGAACTGCACGAAGGGGGCGCCGGGGGCGAGCGTCGCGAAGGCGTCCCGTATCAGCCTGAGCCGGGTCAACATCGGCTTGGTGACGAGCGGCAGGCCGGAGACGATCGCCGAAGCGCGCGCGCTCAGCACGTTCCACAGCGAGTCCCGCAACGTGTAGGCGTCGCCCTGCACGACTGTCGCCTGCGGGTAGCGGTCGCGAAGCAGCGCACAAAAGCCGGGATCGTATTCGACCAGCACCAGACGTTTCGGATCGACGCCGTGCTCGATCAGCGCGTTGGTGATCGCTCCGGTCCCCGGTCCCAGCTCAATGACCGGGTCGGTGGATGCGACATCGACATACTGCGCCATCGTGCGCGCCAGAATGCGTCCGGACGGCATGACCGCGCCCATATGGAGCGGCTTCTCAATCCACGAGCGGAGAAAGCGGACCTCATCATCAAGACGAAGGGGCTTCTTCGACGCACGCGCGGACAATTGCAAAGGCATTTCGCACCCAGGTGGGTCAATACTGGCAGGGAGGCAGGCTTAAGTTATTCACAGGTACATCCGACGATCGGCCCGGTCAAGCAAAACGGTGATTACGGGGTCGCCCGAGTGCCGAAGAAGTCCTTGACCTTAGTGAAGAAACCCGCCGCCTCGGGTTGGGTCTCTCCCGACGACAGCTTTTCAAACTCGGCCAAAAGATCCTGTTGTCGCTTGGTCAGGTTCTGCGGGGTTTCCACCATCACCTGAACATACATGTCGCCGGTCTGACGAGAGCGCAGCACGGGCATTCCCTTTGTTGCAATGCGAAAACGGCGGCCGGATTGGGTTCCCGACGGCACCCGCACCTTGGTGTTGCCCTTGTCGATGGTCGGCACCTCGATCTCCCCGCCAAGAGCGGCGGCGACCATTGAGATCGGAACACGGCAATGCAGATCTGCGCCGTCCCGCTGGAAGAACTGATGCGGAACCAGCGAGAGGAAAATGTAGAGGTCGCCAGGCGGACCGCCACGGACTCCTGCCTCACCCTCGCCAGCGAGGCGGATGCGGGTGCCATCCTCGACGCCGGCGGGAATATTGACCGACAGCGAGCGCTCCCGGTTGATGCGGCCCGACCCGCCGCAGGGCGGGCAGGGATCCTCGATCATCTGGCCCCGCCCCTGACAGCCGGGACAGGTGCGCTCCAGCGTGAAGAAGCCCTGAGCCTGACGAATCCGGCCGGCGCCGCCGCACATCGCGCAGTTCTTCGGCTTGGTCCCGGCCTTGGCGCCGGTGCCTGAGCAGGATTCGCACGTCACTGAGACCGGAATCTCGATCTGGGCGGTCTTGCCGTGATAGGCCTCCTCAAGCGTGATCTCCATATTATATCGAAGATCTCCGCCTCGTTCGCGGCCACCCGACCGGCCGCGCTGCCCGGCCATGCCGAACAGATCCTCGAAGATGTCGGAGAATGAGGAAGCGAATCCTGCGCCGAACCCGGCACCGCCGCCGCCCATGCCACCCTGCTCGAACGCGGCATGGCCAAAGCGGTCGTAAGCCGCGCGCTTGTTGCCGTCTTTCAGGACCTCATAGGCCTCATTGATTTCCTTGAAGCGCACCTCACTGGACGCGTCGCCCGGATTCCTGTCCGGGTGCCATTTCATGGCCAGCTTGCGAAAGGCCGCCTTGAGCTTGGTCTCGTCCGCGTTCCGATCGACTTCAAGGGTTTCGTAGTAACAGCGCTTGTTCGACATCAGTCCATTCCGCTCGAACGTCGCTTCATTACGGAAGACGCATGATAAAATTGGCTCATCGCTGGATGATGGGTCTCGCTAAGACAAGCGTGACCCCGCCCTTCGAGACGCGATGAGCACTCGTTCGGGGGCGGGGTCATGTCAGTTCTGCCGTTTAAGCAGACTTCTTGTCGTCGTCGACCTCGGTAAACTCCGCATCGACGACATCGTCCTTCGCGGCGTCCTTGGCGGCATCGGCCTCGGCCTGTTGTTTATACATGGCCTCGCCGAGCTTCATGGAGGCCTGCGCCAGCGTGTTGGTCTTGGCCTTGATCGCCTCCGCATCGTCGCCTTTCAGCGCTTCCTTCAGATCGCTGACCGCATCCTCGATCGCGCGGCGTTCGCTTTCCTCGATTTTCGAGCCGTGTTCGGTGAGAGCCTTCTCGGTCGAATGCACCAGGCTGTCGGCCTGATTCTTGGCGTCCACGGCCTCGCGGCGCTTCTTGTCCTCGGCGGCGTTGGCTTCCGCGTCCTTGACCATCTTCTCGATGTCGGCCTCCGACAGGCCGCCCGAGGCCTGGATGCGGATCTGCTGTTCCTTGCCGGTCGCCTTGTCCTTGGCGGAAACGTTGACGATGCCGTTGGCGTCGATATCGAACGTCACCTCGATCTGCGGCATGCCGCGCGGAGCGGGCGGAATGCCCATCAGATCGAACTGGCCGAGGATCTTGTTGTCCGCCGCCATTTCACGCTCGCCCTGGAAAACGCGAATGGTGACGGCGTTCTGGTTGTCCTCGGCTGTCGAGAACACCTGACTCTTCTTGGTCGGGATCGTGGTATTGCGGTCGATGATGCGGGTGAATACCCCCCCCAGCGTCTCGATGCCCAGCGACAGCGGCGTGACGTCGAGCAGCAGCACGTCCTTGACGTCGCCCTGCAGCACGCCGGCCTGGATCGCCGCGCCGATCGCGACAACCTCGTCCGGGTTGACGCCCTTGTGCGGCTCCTTGCCGAACAACTGCTTGACGACTTCCTGGACCTTCGGCATGCGCGTCATGCCGCCGACCAGCACCACTTCGCCGATCTCGCCCGCCGTCAGGCCGGCATCCTTCAGCGCCTTGCGGCACGGCTCGATCGTCTTCTGAACCAGATCGTCGACCAGCGCCTCGAACTTGGCGCGCGTGAGCTTCATCGTCAGATGCTTCGGGCCGGACTGGTCGGCCGTGATGAACGGCAGATTGATTTCGGTCTGCGTGGTCGACGACAGTTCGATCTTCGCTTTCTCCGCGGCTTCCTTCAACCGCTGCAAGGCCAGCTTGTCGTTACGCAGGTTGATGCCCTGCTCCTTCTGGAATTCGTCCGCGAGATAGTTGACCAGACGCATGTCGAAGTCTTCGCCGCCGAGGAACGTATCCCCGTTGGTCGACTTCACCTCGAATACGCCGTCGCCGATCTCGAGAACCGACACGTCGAACGTGCCGCCGCCGAGATCATATACCGCGATGGTGCCGGCCTTCGACTTGTCGAGGCCGTAGGCAAGCGCGGCCGCGGTCGGCTCGTTGATGATGCGCAGCACTTCGAGGCCGGCGATCTTGCCGGCGTCCTTGGTCGCCTGACGTTGCGCGTCGTTGAAGTAGGCGGGCACGGTGATGACGGCCTGATCGACCTTCTGACCGAGATGAGCCTCGGCGGTCTCCTTCATCTTTTGAAGCGTGAAGGCCGAAATCTGCGAGGGCGAATAGGTCTTGCCATCGGCCTCGACCCAGGCGTCGCCGTTACCGGCTTTCGCGATCTTGTAAGGGACAAGCTGCTTGTCCTTTTCAACCGTGGGGTCGTCGTAGCGCCGGCCGATCAGGCGCTTGACGGCGAAAATGGTCCGCTCGGGATTGGTCACGGCCTGGCGCTTGGCCGGCTGCCCGACGAGACGCTCGCCATCATCACTGAAGGCGACGATGGACGGCGTGGTCCGCATCCCTTCCGCGTTTTCGATGACTTTCGGCGCCTTGCCGTCCATTACCGCCACGCACGAATTGGTGGTGCCGAGGTCGATCCCAATGACCTTTCCCATGGTCCTCATATCCTTCTTGTTACGGCAGTCCGGGCAGGCCCTGACGGCACCCTCATCCAGACCCCCAGATATCAATTACTCGCGATATAGCGACGGTGAGCCTCATATAGGAGGGGGGGTGGGGGCCGCAAGGACCGGACATCTCTCCGCCGTCTGAAAACGCAATTCTTTTGCATCCCCTGCCAGCCAGGGACGATCTGGACAAGCGATAATTAACCTAGCCGGACCAGCCGTCTTGGGCCATGGTGAAGACGGTCGCCGCCGCCTGCGCCAACGGCTCATGCGCTTGATGCGGCAGTCAGGTTTCGTAGAATGCATCCCCTGAATCATCTTACGGTCCCGCCGGCCTGACGATCATTGAACGGCCTCAATGCAAATCCAGATAAGCGCGCATGAGACATTTTCTGCACGTGTTTGCCATTCTCTGCCTGCTGACCGGCGCTAATCCGTCCCTCGCCAGCGACGTGATCTATGCGCCGGGCAGCCGGATCGGGCTGGTTCCGCTGATAGGCCTCAATCCGGCAAAGACATTTCCGGGTTTCGAGACCGCGGATCAGCGCGTCAAGGTCGTCGTCGCCGAGCTCCCCGTCGCCGCTTTCAGAGACGTGGAAACTGTCGCGAAATCGAACGCCGCCGACCCCCGAGGTCTAAAGCCGCAAGGCCTCGAGACCGCGAGTGGACCGGGTTATTTCATCGTCGAGACCGCCAAGAACGGCGAAGACAATGTCCGGCGCTATTCAATGGTGATTTCCGGCGGCACCTTTTCCGGATACGTCGCGGCGCAGGTGCCGGAGAACGTCGGGAAGATCTATTCCGACGAGGCCGTGCAGAAGATGTTCGCAACGGTCGCCCTGCGCAAGGAGGTCCCGCTCGAGGAGCAACTGGGCCTGCTGCCCTTCAAGCTGAGCGAACTGAGCTCCTTCAAGCTGATCCGGACGCTGACGCCGGGAGCCGTCATCCTGTTGTCCGATGCGGAAACGGAAAACAACATTGACGGCAGCGCCTTCATCATCATCAGCCCGATCGGTTCGGTCCCGGAGCGGCCGGATGATCGGAGCCGGTTCGCGCGCGATGTCGCCGCCACGATCCCGAACCTGCGTGAGGGACGCATCACCATGTCGGAGCCGATTCGGATCAACGGATCGCCCGGCTTTGAAACGCGAATCGACGGCACCAACACGCGAACGAATACGCCGGTGACCGTGGTGCAGTGGCTGGTGTTCGGCAGCGGAAAAACAGCCATGCGCCTGATCGGGAGCACGCCGCGGAACGAATGGTCGGACGTTTTTCCGCGCTTCCGCGCGGTTCGTGACGGGATCCTGCCGCGTTAGCTCTTTCGCTTCTGACAGAAGAAGCGCGGCTCCGTGATTTTGACCCGACGCGCTGTCTTCACGCAAGCTGACATCCATTCCTCGCGGCCTTGCTTGCGCAGGCCGCTTATCTCTTTTGATTGAGCATGATCTTACCCGAAAACCGGTTTCCACTTTGCGCTGGCGCGGCTCTTCGGGTCGGGATCATGCTCCAGTGCCGCAGCAAAGCCTCAAAACGCGGAGGCTGTTATTCCGGCGCGGCTGCCTTGGCTCCGCCCTTGGCGACGCCCACCAGCGCCGGACGCAGCACCCGCTCGCCGATCATGTAGCCGGCCTGAATGACCTGGGCGACCGTGCCGACGGGGACGGACGGATCGGGAACTTCGTACATGGCCTGATGGACGTTGGGATCGAACTTTTCGCCGGCCGGATCGAACTTCTTCACGCCGTGCTTTTCGAGAGCGTTGTGCAGCGAGCGTTCGGTCAGCTCCACGCCCTCGATCAGGGCTTTCAGGCCGGGATCCGGCGCCGCGCGCGCGTCCGCCGGCACCGCATCAAGCGCGCGCTGCAGATTGTCGGCGATCTCCAGAACGTCGCGCGCGAAGCCCGAAATGCCGTAGGTTCGCGCGTCCGACACCTCCCGCGCCGTGCGCTTGCGCAGATTCTCCATCTCCGCCAGCGTACGTAACGTCCGATCCTTCGCCTCCGCGAGCTGCTTGTTCAGCGCGTCGAGCGCATCGTCCTCGGGATCGTCCGGCATGACGTACGGCTTGGACACGACGGGCTCGACCTCCGCAGCCGGTTCGCCGGACTTGTCTGTTTTGCCGTCGGAATCGGTCATTACGCAGCCTTCTCGCAGTTGTCTCGAATGGAAAGGAATGGTCGTGCGGGATATCGTGGTTCAGGCGTAAAAATCAAGCGCGGCGAACCCGGCTCATCTGCCGAGCATCCGGCTGACGATGCGCGCGGCATAGTCCACCATCGGGATCACGCGCGCGTAGTTCAGCCGGGTCGGTCCGATCACGCCGAGAACGCCGACGATGTGGCCGGCGCCGTCGCTGTAGGGCGCGATGATCGTCGAGGATCCGGACAGCGAGAACAGCTTGTTCTCCGAGCCGATGAAAATGCGCACGCCGTCTGCGCGCTCGGCGCGGCCAAGCAGATCGATCACCCCGCGCTTGGTTTCGAGATCGTCGAACAATAGCCGCACGCGTTCGAGGTCCTCCATCGCATGCAGGTCCTCGAGCAGGTTGGCATGGCCGCGCACGATCAACTGCCGGTCGTCGCTGTCGCCGCCGGACCAGCTCGCAATTCCGGCTGCGATGATTTTTTGTGTGAGCTGATCGAGCTCCGCCTTGCTTTGCGTCAACGCGGTTTCCAGCTCGAGCCGTGCCTCGGCGAGCGTCCGGCCGCGAATCCGGGCATTCAGAAAATTTGACGCCTCCGTCAACGCTGAAGCCGGAACGCCGGACGGGAGCGTCAGCACGCGATTTTCGACCTGCCCGTCTTCGGCGACCAGCACCACCAGCGCCTTGTCGGGCTCCAGCCTGACAAACTCGATATGCTTCAAGCGTACGTTGGATTTGGCCGTCAGAACCACCGCCGCCGCCCGGGTCAATCCGGACAGCCGCGTCAAGGCTTCCTCCAGCGCGGCCTCGACCGACTGCGCCTTGCCGACCGACGCGAGCTGGTTCTGGATCGACTGGCGTTCCGGCTCGGTGAGATCTCCAACCTGCATCAGGGCATCGACAAAAAAACGCAGGCCGAGCTCGGTCGGCAGGCGCCCGGCCGAGGTGTGCGGCGCATAAATCAGCCCGAGCTGTTCGAGATCCGACATCACGTTGCGGACCGAGGCCGACGAGAGCGGCACCGCGATCAGCCGTGAAATGTTGCGGGATCCCACGGGTTCGCCCGTTGCAAGATAGCTCTCGACAATCTGGCGAAAAATATCGCGCGAGCGCTCGTTCAACTGGGCAAGCCCGGCGTTCGGTGCAATCAGACCGATCGGATCGTGATGGGCCAACGCTATTTTCTCCCGCGCATAATGTTCGTCGTGCCTGAGACCGCTTCTAATTTGTCTCTCCCGCGCACCAGTTACAAGCAGGCTTTGGGTAATTGCCGTTCTGAGGGCAATTGCACGTCTGACCCTTGCCGGTGCGGCTCCCCACCCCTAAAAGCACGGCACGAGGATTCTCATGAATAGCTGGAGGGGTTCCCATGCGACCTAGCCGTCGTGCACCGGATGAACTGCGCGCCGTGTCGCTGGAACGTGGCGTGGTCAAATACGCCGAAGGCTCCTGCATGGTGAAATTCGGCGATACCCATGTGCTGGTCACCGCGACGCTCGAGGAGCGGCTGCCGCCATGGCTCAAGGGTCAGGGCCGGGGCTGGGTGACGGCCGAATACGGAATGCTGCCGCGCGCCACGCTGGAGCGGACCCGGCGCGAGGCCTCCGCCGGCAAGCAGGGTGGCCGGACCGTCGAAATCCAGCGCCTGATCGGTCGTTCCCTGCGTGCGGCGGTCGACCTCGAGGCGCTCGGCGAGCGCCAGATCACGATCGATTGCGACGTCATTCAGGCCGACGGGGGTACGCGCACCGCATCGATCACCGGCGCCTGGGTCGCGCTGGCCGACTGCGTCAACTGGATGAAGGCCCGCAACATGCTCAAGGCCAGCGTGCTTCGAGGCAATGTCGCCGCCATCTCATGTGGCATCTACAACGGCACGCCCGTCCTCGATCTGGACTATGCCGAGGATTCGGAAGCCGATACCGATGCAAACTTCGTGATGACCGGCGAGGGACGCATCATCGAGGTGCAGGGAACCGCCGAAAAGGTGCCTTTCTCCGATGATGAGTTTCTGGCGCTGATGGCGCTGGCGAAAAAAGGGGTCGCGCGGCTGGTGGATTTGCAGAAAATGGCGGTGGCGTGATTCGCCGCTTGCGCGGATCATCCGCAGGACTCGCGTCCTGTCGCGTTTTCCGGCGAAGCGGGCCTCCCGTCGCGTCAGGAAAACCTTTCAGAACAAGAAACTGAAGCCCGATCGGTCATGCATCGTCGAATCGCCGGCAAGCTCGTGATCGCCACCCACAATCCCGGCAAGCTCGCCGAGCTTCGCGAGCTGCTTGCGCCGTATGGCGTCGAAGTGGTCTCCGCCGGCGAACTCGGTCTCGACGAGCCTGAGGAAACGGGCGAGGATTTCCGCGCCAATGCCCGGATCAAGGCGACCTCTGCTGCCCTGAGCGCAAGGCTTCCGGCCTTTGCCGATGATTCAGGCCTGGTCGTCGAGGCGCTGGACGGCGCGCCGGGCATCCACTCCGCGCGATGGGCCGGCAAACCTGCGGATTTTTCCGCGGCGATGACGCGGATCGAGCGCCTGCTGCAGGAGCGTGGCGCGACCAGCGCGGACAAGCGCAAGGCTCACTTCGTTTCGGCGCTCTGCGTCGCGTGGCCGGACGGCCATCTCCAGGAAGTCGAAGGCCGCGTGGATGGCGCGCTGGTCTGGCCGCCGCGGGGCACGGCCGGTTTCGGTTATGATCCGGTGTTTCTGCCGGACGGGCACAGCCGTACCTTCGGCGAGATGGCCGGCATCGAGAAGCACGGGCTTCCGCCGCGCGGTCTTGGCCTGTCGCATCGCGCCCGCGCGTTCGTGAAACTGGCGGAGATTGCCCTTGAGCCCCGCTGATCCGGCCGCCGCGTTCGGCGTTTACGTCCACTGGCCGTTCTGCCTGTCGAAGTGCCCGTATTGCGATTTCAACAGTCACGTGCGCCACGCGCCGATCGATGAAGAGCGCTTTACACGGGCTTTCGCGCGCGAGATCGAGACCACGGCGGTCCGCTCGCGCGGGCGCACGGTGTCCTCGATTTTTCTCGGCGGCGGCACGCCGTCCCTGATGCGGCCGCAGACCGTCGGCGCCATTCTCGACGCAATCGGAAAACATTGGAGCGTTGCCGATGACGTCGAGGTCACGCTGGAAGCTAATCCGACCAGCGTGGAGGCCACACGATTCCGCGGCTACCGCGCGGCGGGCGTCAATCGCGTCTCGCTCGGCGTGCAGGCGCTCGACGATTCCTCGCTGAAGGCGCTCGGCCGGCTGCACACAGCGCGCGAGGCGCAGGATGCGGTTGCGATCGCGCGCTCGGTCTTCGATCGCTATTCCTTCGATCTGATCTATGCGCGTCCGGACCAGACACCGGCGATGTGGGCCGGGGAGTTGCAGCGCGCGATATCGGAGGCGGCGGAGCATCTGTCGCTTTATCAATTGACGATCGAAGCGGGGACACCGTTTTTCGACCTGCATGCGGCCGGGAAGCTCAAGACCCCCGATGAGGCGATCGCGCGCGACCTGTACGACGTCACGCAGGACGTCTGCGCGCGTCATGGCCTGCCCGCTTACGAGATCTCGAATCATGCGCGGCCGGGCGCGGAATGCCGGCACAATCTGGTTTACTGGCGCGGCCAGGAGTATGCGGGCATCGGCCCCGGAGCGCACGGCCGCCTCGACATCGACGGCGTCAGGCATGCCATCGCCACCGAAAAGCGGCCCGAGGCGTGGCTTATGCGCGTCGAGGCGATCGGCAACGGAATCGTCGCCGACGATCTGCTGAACAGCGAAGAGCGCGCCGACGAATTCCTGCTCATGGGGCTGCGCTTGCGCGAGGGCATCGATCCGCGGCGCTACGCGGCGCTGTCGGGCCGCTCTCTTGATCCGCGGCGCATCGCGATCCTCCGAGACGAAGGCGCGATCATGATCAGCACCGACGGCCGCTTGCGCGTCACGCAGGATGGCTTCCCCGTTCTCGATGCCGTGGTGGCCGATCTCGCCGCATGACATTTCCGCTTCTGACAGAATCGGAAGCAGGACATCTATGATGTCGATTTGACGCGTTTTCTTCACGCGAACCGGATTCCATCCTCGGGTCAAGCCTGAGGACATGCTTCGCTCGAAAACACTATGGATCAGGCGCCAAAACTTTTCGGCGAGCCTGCCACCGGCTGGCCGCCGCCGGATGCGACGCGCATGACGGCGAGGCCGCGCTGATTGGTGCCGTCGGAACGGAATCGAAACAAGCCGTCGATGCCGGCAAACCCGGAGGCGTTGGTCAGCGTTTCCGCGGCGAAGCGCTGCGATCCCTGAGTGCGGGCGAGGGCGGCCACCAGCGCGACCGCATCATAGGCAAGGGTCGCCGTACGCACCGGCTCGCCGCCGAACTTGGTGCGGTAGCGGTTTGCGAAGGCGCGAAAGCCCGCCGGGTCTGGGGCGGCATAGAGACCACCCTGCAACGCTGTGCTTGCGAATACGCGAGGATTGTCCCACAGCCCGGTGCCGAGAAGCTGGACGTTGCGCAGATTCGCCCCCGCCGCCGTGAGCGCGTCGGCGACCGAAACCACCGCATCGCCATCATCGGCGATCAGCAGCGCATCGGCCGAGCGGAGCGACTGAGCAACGTTCCGTGCGGCGCTGACGCGATCGGAGCCGTATTTCTCGAATGCGGCGATCCGCCCTCCGCGACGGCCAACCGTCTGCTTGAAGGCCGCCTCCACGACATTACCGTAGGCGTTCTCGGGCACCATCGCGGCGAACGAGCGCTTTCCGGTGCTCGCGGCGTATTCGACGATCCGGGTGATATCCGATTCAGGAAGAAAACTCAGAAGATAGACGCCTCTGCCGGCAATGCTCGAATCCGTCGAAAATGCGATCACCGAAACATTGCGGGTTCGCACCACCTGGGCAACCCCCGGGACCGACGCCGCAAATAGCGGGCCGAGAATGATTTCGGCCCCTTCATCGAGCGCCTGTTGAGCCCCCTGCTGCGCACCCCGCGCCGTGCCTGCCGCGTCCTTGACCAGCACCTGGACGTTCGGATTCTGGAATTCCGACAGCGCCATCTCGGCCGCATTCCGCATCGACTGAGCCGCAATGCTCGCATTGCCTGCCGCCGACAGTGGAAGGATCAGGCCGACCTTGACCTGACCGGTGCCGATTGTGGCTCCCTGTTGGGGCCCCGCGGTCGACTCGGGCTGCGGAGAAGAACCGGGGGGGCTGGAAAAACCGTTGGTCAGCGTTTGCTGGACTCCCGAGCAGGCCCCGAGCAGAGGCGCACCCACGACAAGGCCCAGCGCGGTTCGCCGCGTGGAGCCGTGACGCTCCGTTTTTGGTCCGAAAGGGTCTTTCATCATCATCCTTGCAGCGGACCCATCCGGACAGGTCCGAGCACAATCCAGTCAGCGGGGGAATCAACCATGCTGCCGGCGCACATTTAACCAAAACAAACGGATCATGTCCGCCCCGAATTTTCCCCGCACGCGCCAACCGGCGTCTATTCTCGGGTTTTGTCCGGAGGATTATGAGTGGCGTCGAAAACGCCGGAGCATGATCCTGGAAAGTGGAAACCGGATGTCGGACAAGATTCGTGCTCAATCAAAATTTAAACCAGGAGTCTGATTCGACGCAGTTAAATCAGACTCCGGGGGCGAACGGCGGAGACCGGGAAGATCCGGTTGATTGATCTTGCGCGTCGACGGACGGGTATCGCGGATTATAGCGTTTTCGAGCGAAGCATGTCCTCGGGCTTGACCCGAGGATGGAAACCGGTTCGCGTGAAGAAAACGCGTTACATCAAGCGCATGGAGCCTCGCTTCTGATTCCGCCAGAAGCGAGAAGGCGCCACACGCGCCACGATGGCGCGCCCCTGCGGTTCACGACCCTTGCTGCCGCTTCAGCCCCATGGACCGGTGCGAGGGCCCCTGTTCCAGGGGCTACGCGGGTTGGGCTCCGGACGGGGGGCAGGGCCACCGCCGGATTGTCCGGCGAGCCTCTGCAATGCGGCGATGCGGTTTTCAGTCGAGGGATGGGTCGCGAACAGGTTGTCCATGCCGCGCCCCGACAGCGGGTTGATGATGAACATGTGCGCGGTCGCGGGCGCGCGTTCGGCCTCCATGTTCGGCACCTGATGCGCGGCGTTGTCGATCTTGGCCAGCGCCGAGGCAAGCCAAATCGGCTGGCCGCAGATGCGCGCGCCCATTTCGTCGGCGGCGTATTCGCGCGTGCGGCTGATCGCCATCTGCACCAGCATGGCTCCGAACGGCGCGAGGATCATCATCGCCAGCGAGCCGATGATGCCGGGACCGTTGTTGCCGCGGTTGCCGCCGAAGAACATGCCGAACTGCGCCAGCATCGAGATCGCGCCGGCGAAGGTTGCGGTAATGGTCATCAGCAGCGTGTCGTGATGCTTGATGTGCGCGAGTTCATGCGCGATCACGCCGGCCAGTTCCTCGCGGCTCAGCGACTGCATGAGCCCCGTCGTCACCGCCACGGCGGCATTCTCCGGATTGCGGCCGGTGGCGAACGCGTTCGGCTGCGGATTATCCATGATGAACACGCGCGGCATCGGCAGGCTGGCGCGCGCAGCCAGTTCGGCCACCAGCCGGTGCAGGTCGGGCGCGGTGCCGGTATCGACCTCATGTGCGCCATACATCGACAGCACCATGCGGTCGGAGTTCCAGTAGGCGAAGAGGTTGGTCGCAGCCGCGACGACGAGCGCGATCGTCGCGCCGCTGGCGCCGCCGATCAGATAGCCCACGCCCATGAACAGGCCCGTGAGGCCCGCCAGCAGGATCGCAGTACGAAAATAATTCATCGGATTCCTCGAAAGACTCGTCGAACGCTCGCCGGAATGGCGGCCGGCATCCAGAACATGGGAACTCCGTATCAGGGCGCGCAAGTGCGGCGGCCGGTCGCGGCGAGGAAATTCCGGGATCATTCCTCCCGGAGGAGGAAACAGGACGCCGGGGGAACGGGTACTGTCACCGCGGTATCCCCGGCGCTTCTTCGGTATTGTTGCGTAGCCCTCGTCGAGTGCGAGCCGCATCATCAAGCTATCGAGCCAGCGGGCCGGATTTAAGGCCGACGCAGAGGCGGATAACGATCATCTCGAAGCTCCGCCGCGCGCATAAATCGATCGATGCCGCATTGGCGGAATCTCCGGCGGGGGCGATCGTTTTGCCGATAGCCACGCGCCGCGCATTCGTCCATCAGGCAGCGCAGCAGTTCCATTCCCACGCCGCGCCGATAGATAGCGAGCGCCCATGGATCGATTTTTCGACTGTGAAGCGCGACGCTTTGGTCAAATCCTCTCCTTGCGACGGCCGCTCATGAAGAAAGCCGCATCGCGATGCGATGCGGCTTTCTTGCCCACTCCCCCAGAATTTTAACCCGTCAGGCCAGGGCTTCGAAAACCCCCGTCCCTGGGACCGTTACCGTCAATAGCCCGGAGCCAACGGGGTATTGAAGTGATAGTTCAGGCCGGTGCGGAAGATGTGCTCCTGCGCGCCGGTCGTCAGCACGTTCGGCCCGCCACCGATGTTGAAGCTCGAGCGGCCGAGGTCGACGTAGAGATACTCCGTCGTCGAGGTCCAGTTCGGGCCGAACAGGGGGCCACCGAACAGGTTCACCAGTGGGAGCGGCGTCTCGATGCCACCGCCCGCCGTCCAGCCGGTCCGGGTGTCGGCGAAGCTCAAATTGTTGAGCGCGGTCCGGACGTTGCCGTAGGCGAAACCGCCCGTGGCATAGAACATCGAGTTTCCGACGGCGTAACCGAGACGGCCGCGCACGGTGCCGAACCACTGCAGCTTCGAATTGAAATCGATCGAGGCGCCGGGCACGCAGCCGAAGCAGGTCTTGTTGTCCTCAAGGGTCGAGCCCTGGAAGTCTGTCTCGAGGCCGAAGACGATATTGGCGGCCTGCCAGTTGTAACCGATCTGGCCACCGCCGATGAGGCCGTTGGGCGCGAGATTGAACTGGGCGAGGTTGCCGGCCGGATTGGAAATGGTGTTGCGGTTGCGACCGAGGCCGCCGCCGATATTGCCGCCGAGATACAGGCCGTTCCAGTTGGTGGTGGCGACCGGTGCGTAGGGGTTGCTGGCGCCGATGCGATAGTTCAGGCCGGCGCGGAAGATATTTTCGCGCAGCTCGGAATGCAGCGCCTGACCGCCGATGAAGTCGGTGCGGTTGCCGAAATCGAGATGAAGGTATTCGATCTTGCCGGTCCAGTTGCCGCCGAGCGTGGCTTCGACGCCGCTGCCAAAGGTCCAGCCGCTGCGTCCGCCGCCGAACGCGGACGGCACACCGCCTTGAATGACAGTGGTGCCAACGTTACCGTAAGCCCAACCGCCGGTGACGTAAGTCAGCATCGGGCCGTTGACCAGACCGATGCGGCCGCGCGCCGTGCCGAACCAGTTGAGCCGCTGATTGTATTGCAGGACACCGGCAAGGTTGGTCCGGTTGTCGATCATGTCGGCGCCCTGGATGTCGGCTTCGACGCCGAACACGAGCGGGCCGAAGAACGAGTTGGTCTGCCAGTTGTAGCCGATCTGGCCGCCTCCGATCGCGCCGAGCGGCTGCAGCTGGGTCGAAATCGCCGCGGGGCCAAAATCATGCACGACACGATTGCGGCCCAGCCCGAGGCCGACGTTCACGCCGAAGTAAAGGCCTGTCCAGTCGTAGATCGGGGCTATCGGCGGAGCCTTGGTGTAGGGCCGAGGTGCGAGATCCGCCGCTTGGGCGGTCATCGCGGTGCTGGCCAGCAGAACGCCGAGCAGAATCTTTTTCATTATGGATAGTCCCCGTCTGCAAATGACCCGGAGACTGTACCCTTCGATGGGAAACTTGTCTGTGGTTCGGTAGCCACACCTGCCGGGAATGATGCCGTGAAGATGAAAATCTCGCGAAAATCAGCGTCTTGCGTGGCGATTCCGGCTCCCGGCGCGGTTCTGCCGCCGTCTCCCGGCCATGCCGAAGCCGGTTCCGGCCGGTGTACCGGGTTCGCTGATTCGCCATCGTTTCGCGCGGCTGGAGCATTTTCGCTTCTGATTGTAGTTTGACGCGTTTTCTTCACGCGAGCAGGTCATCCGCTTCCCTCGCAAACGCTACGGTCGCGTTCGAACTCGACCCGACAGGCGGGACGCCCTACCTCTTGCAGCGTGGGAATCGCTGATCGCGAAGCGCAGCCATTGCTGCCGGACGGCTTTCTGCGCTGGTTCGCGGCGCGGGGATGGTCGCCGCGCGCACATCAGCTGGCCTTGCTGCGAAAGGCGCGTGACGGCCGCCCGGCGCTGCTGATCGCCCCCACCGGCGCGGGCAAGACGCTGGCCGGATTCCTGCCGACGCTGGTGGAAATATCAGGCAAGGGACAACACCTTCACACCCTCTATATTTCCCCATTGAAGGCGCTGGCGGTCGATATCGCGCGCAATCTGGAGACCCCGATCGCGGAAATGAATCTGCCGATCCGGGTCGAGACCCGTACCGGCGACACGCCGGTGTCGCGGCGGCAGCGGCAGCGGCGTTACCCGCCGGATGTCCTGCTGACCACCCCCGAACAGATCGCGTTGCTGCTGGCCTCCGATGACGCGTCCTTTCTGTTCTCGTCGTTGCAGCGCGTCGTGCTCGATGAACTGCATGCGCTGGCGACCTCGAAGCGAGGCGATCTGTTGTCATTGGCATTGGCTCGGTTATGGCGGCTCGCGCCGCAAATGCGCACGATCGGCCTGTCGGCGACGGTGGCCGATCCGCACGCGCTGGCGAGGTTCCTGGCGCCGCAGCCGCGAGGCAAAACCGTTTCGGCCGACATCGTCGAGGCCGACGGCGCCGCTGCTCCGATTGTCGAGATGCTGGACACGAGCGAACGGCTGCCCTGGGCGGGGCATTCGGCGCGCCATGCGCTGACCGAGATCTACGATCTCATCAGGTGCAACAGGACGACGCTGGTGTTCGTCAACACCCGGAGCCAGGCCGAGATGTTGTTCCAGGATCTCTGGCGCATCAACGACGACGGCCTCGCCATCGCGCTGCATCACGGCTCGCTCGATGTCGCGCAGCGCCGCAAGGTGGAGCAGGCGATGACGGCCGGACGGCTGCGCGGCGTGGTCTGCACCTCCTCGCTCGATCTCGGGGTCGATTGGGGCGATGTCGATCTCGTCATCAATATCGGTGCGCCCAAAGGCGCCTCGCGGCTGATGCAGCGGATCGGCCGCGCCAATCATCGCCTTGATGAAGCCTCGCGCGCGGTTCTGGTCCCGGCTAACCGGTTCGAAGTGCTGGAATGCCGCGCCGCCATCGACGCGGTCAACGAAAACGCGCAGGACACGCCGCCGCTGCGCACGGGCGCGCTCGATGTTCTTGCGCAGCATGTCATGGGCTGCGCCTGCGGCGGGCCGTTCCACGCCGATGACCTTTACGAGGAAGTGCGGACCGCGGCCCCCTATGCGGCGCTGCCGCGCGCCGACTTCGACGGCGTGGTCGATTTCGTCGCTACCGGCGGCTATGCGCTGAAGAGCTATGAACGCTTCGCCCGCATCAGGCAGGACAAAGAGGGGCGTTGGCGTGTCGCCAATCCGCGCGCGCGGCAGAGCTATCGCCTCAATGTCGGCACCATCGTCGAGGAGGCGATGCTGAAGGTGAGGCTGGTGCGCTCGCGGCACGGCGGCGGTAAAGGCCCTACCGGCGCGATCGCGCGCGGCGGCCGGATGCTGGGCGAGATCGAGGAATATTTCATCGAGGGGCTCGTGGCCGGCGACACTTTCGTGTTCGGCGGCGAGATCGTGCGCTTTGAGGCGCTGGTCGAAGATCAGGTCTACGTTTCACGCGCGAGCGATGAGAGCCCGAAGGTGCCGTCCTACATGGGCGGCAAGTTTCCGCTCTCGACCTATCTGGCCGAACGCGTTCGCCGCCTGCTCGACGACGAGCGCGCATGGCGCGGCCTGCCGCATCAGGTGCGCGAATGGTTGAATTTGCAGTCGCGGTTCTCACGCGTGCCGCATGCCCGCGAGATGATCGTCGAAACCTTTCCGCGCGCCGGCAAGCATTATCTGGTCTGCTATCCGTTCGAGGGACGGCTTGCGCACCAGACTCTCGGCATGTTGCTGACGCGGCGATTGGAACGCGCGCGGGCGCGGCCGCTTGGCTTCGTCGCCAACGAATATGCGCTCGCGGTCTGGATGCTCGGCGATCCCTCGTCGATGATCCGGCAGGGACGGCTCGATATCGACGCCTTGTTCGATCCGGACATGCTGGGTGATGATCTGGAAGCGTGGCTTGCGGAATCCGCGTTGATGAAGCGCACCTTCCGCAGTTGCGCGATCATTTCGGGCCTGATCGCCCGCCGGTTCACCGGAGCGGAAAAGAGCCGGCGGCAGGTTCTGTTCTCGACCGATCTCGTCTATGACGTGCTGCGCAAGCATCAGCCCGACCACATGCTGCTGCGCGCCGCGCGGGCGGATGCAGCAACGGGGTTGCTGGATATCCGCCGCCTCAGCGATATGCTGGCGCGGATTCGGGGACGGATCGATCACAAGCCGCTCGAGCGCATTTCACCGCTCGCGGTGCCCGTCATGCTGGAGATCGGGCGGGAGACGGTCTATGGCGAAGCGTCGGACGAATTGCTGGCCGAAGCCGCCGAGCAACTCGTCCGCGAGGCGACGGGAATATGAACTGATCATGCTGGATATGGATCGCCGTGCGCGTGACGCGCTTCCTCCCCAGGAAGAGCAGATGAGCCGCGTCGCCGCCGTTACCGTCGCGGGCGTTGGCTTTGCCGCCGATCTCTCGGGCGCGTTGTTCTGGGAACGGGAGCGCCTGCTCGTTGTCTCCGACCTTCATCTGGAAAAGGGATCGAGCTTCGCGATGCGCGGCGTGCTGCTGCCGCCCTATGATACGGTGGCGACGCTCGACCGGCTCGCCGCCGTCATCCGGCGCTTCGATCCGCGCATGGTGATCGCGCTCGGCGACAGCTTTCACGATCGCGACGCTCACAACCGTCTGTGTGCGGGGGATCGCGAGGCGCTGTCGGGTTTGCAGGCGGGTCGCCGCTGGATCTGGATTTCGGGCAATCACGATCCGGCGCCGCCGTCCGGACTCGGTGGCCTTGTCGCAACCGAATGGGAGATCGGTGGGATTGTGTTTCGTCATGAGCCGACGGGCGCTTTCGGCGAAATCGCGGGCCATCTGCATCCCAAGGCGCGGGTCTCGGCGCGAGGCCGTTCGATGGAGCGGCGTTGTTTCGCCAGCGACGGCGCGCGCATGGTGATGCCGGCGTTCGGCGCTTTCGCGGGAGGCCTGAGCATTCGAAACGGGGCGTTCGCCAGAATCTTCTCGGCCGATTTCACGGCGCATGTGCTCGGCCATAGCCGTTTGCACGCGATCGCTGCCTCGCGCTGTAGCTGACAGCGACGACCTTCTTCTGCTTGGCAGGTGCGGCGCGGCTTTCGTCCACCGGGCGCTGAGATGCTTGGAACTGGAATGAGCCGGTCCGTGTTGTCGAGGCGGCCGTAGCCATGACGCATTCAAAATCGACAACACGCGGACGACGTGGAAGGTGGCGCCGGAGCGAACCGTCTCCGACAGGTGCGCCTTCACGACGGCATCGGGATGTCTTCAAAACGCTCGGGCCTGGGCTTATCACCGGAGCCGCCGACGACGATCCCTCCGGCATAGGCACCTATAGCCAGACAGGTGCGCAACTCGGTTACGGAGCGAGCTGGACGATGCTGCTGACGTTTCCCCTGATGGTGGCGATCCAGGAGATTTCGGCGCGGGTCGGTCGCGTTACCGGACACGGCATCGCCGGCAATGCCTGTCGTCACTATCCCGCAAGCCTGTTGATCGCCATTGTGATCTTACTGTTTGTCGCCAACACCATCAACATCGCCGCCGACCTTGGCGCCATGGCGGATGCGTCCAGGCTGCTGATTGGGGGCCCCGCCTTTGCCTACGTGCTGATGTTCGGCATCACGTCGGTCGCGGCGCAGATATTTCTTGATTACCGCCGCTACGTCGCTGTGTTGAAGTGGTTGACGCTGAGCCTGTTTGCCTATGTCGCCGCGCTCGCTGTCGCGCAGGTGTCGTGGAGCGAAGCGATCGCGGGATTGCTGATTCCGCGCGTCGACTTCAGCGCACCCTTTCTCACCACTATCGTGGCCATCCTTGGCACGACGATTTCACCGTATCTGTTTTTCTGGCAGGCCTCGCAGGAAGCGGAGGATCAGCGGGTCGATGCTGGAAAACGGCCCCTGATACAAAGGCACCATGGCGCGCAGGAGGAGTTTCATCGCATTCGCGCCGACACCATCATCGGAATGGCGTTTTCGAGCCTGATCGCGGTCGCGATCATTCTTACCGCTGCCGCGACCTTTCACGCGGCGGGCAAGACCGATATCGAAACCTCCGCACAGGCTGCGGAAGCCTTGCGGCCGATCGCGGGCCCGTTCGCGGAAACGGTGTTCGCGCTCGGTATTGTCGGCACCGGGTTGCTGGCGGTTCCCGTGCTCGCGGGTTCGGCGGCCTATGCCATTGGAGAGGGGTTGCGATGGCCGGTGGGCCTGGCGCGCAAGCCGAAGAAGGCGGCGGCGTTTTATGGGGTGCTGGCGCTGTCGGCCGCAATCGGTATTCTCCTCAACTTCACCCCCATAAACCCTATCCAGGCGCTGTATTGGAGCGCGGTTATCAACGGCGTGCTTGCGGTGCCGGTGATGGTGCTGCTGATGGCGATGGCGCGACGCCATGATGTCATGGGCGGGTTCAGGGTGGAGGGCCCGCTGTATTGGCTCGGTTGGCTCGCCACCATCGTCATGGCGCTCGGCGTTGTGGCGATGGCGATCGCGTGGGCGCTATAGGGCATTCCGCAGATGATTAGCCGGGGCATGCCAAGCTATAGCGTTTTCGAGCGAAGCATGTCCTCGGGTTTGAGCCCTAAGGATGGATGGCCGGTTCGCGAAGAAAACGCGTCAAAACAACAATCTATAGCTTCGCTTCTGATTCAATCGGAAGCGATAATGCTCTAGAGCATCGGACCCGAAAGTGGGAACCGGTTTCGGGATAAATCCGAT
>CAZOOO010000025.1:0-21993 GCA_964581435.1 uncultured Hyphomicrobiales bacterium
GAACGACGGCAGGCGATCGACGCCGCCATTGTCGGCGGGCTGCATCGCCGGCTGCTGCTGACGGTATTCTCGGGGCTGCTGCTGATCGCGCTGGTAGGGCTGCGCCTCGCGCGGATGGTTGTCGCGCGGTTGCTGAACCGGACTGAAGCCGGGCTCCGCCCCGAAATTCGAGTAGTTTTCGCTGTCGTCGTCACTTGCCTCCTCCGTGGCATCGACGTCGATTCGCGGCTGTTGCTGCGGCTGGCTCTGGCGAAACTGTTCCTGCGCCGCAGCGATCAGGCGGAAATAATGCTCCGCATGTTGATAGTAGTTTTCAGCAGCCACGGGATCGCCGGATGAGCGGGCGTCGCGGGCGAGCTGGACGTATTTTTCGGCGACGTGAGAGGCGGTGCCGCGGATCTTGATGTCGGGGCCGTTGGATTCGAAAACCCGTGTCATCGGGTTCTGGCCGCGCCGGTTGTTATTGTTATTATTGTTGTTGTTCCGGTTACGCATCCGCTTGTTGTTATTCTGACCGTTTCTCATGTCCCGCCTTCGGTTATTTGCCTTGAAGTTCCAGCCTTGAAGTTTGTCGCGTGGGCGTTGCCTGTCGTTCTGGCGCATTTCCGCCCCCTCAATGCGGCCTAAGCGAAGTGCGCATCGGCGCCGTTCATCTCCATAGCTAAAGACGCGTTCCCGGCCGGCAGGCGCATGGTGCCGGCACAGCCAGATCGTTCAGCCAGAGACATCAAACTCAGGTTTCTCGCGTAAATCTTCAAGCGCAGTATCAGGCTTTCGTTCGCTTCACGGTCGCAAGCGGCGCAACTCCCGGCCATCGCGCTCGATATGACCTGCCTTTAGGGAACCGTCCACTCGAGCCGGTTCTCGTCCGAGAACTCTAGGCTCACCTGCAGCAGGGCTGCGGGGCCAACCCGGGGCCGGTAATTATACGAAACGTAGTCGCTCCCGAGGGATATTCCAAGTGGTTTTTTGGGGGCTCAATCGGGCTTTCTAAGGGCAATCTTGCCGGCCACGACGGCGCGGCCGATACCTGCAAGGTCAGTCCTTGCCGATCCCATAACCGTTAACCCTGCGGCCGTCACCAGCCGGTTGACGGCGCTGTCCTGACCTTGCCCGATCTCCAGCACCAGGAGGCCGCCGTCCGCCAGCAGCGCCGCCGCCCGCGGCGCGATCCGGCGATAGGCGTCGAGCCCGTCGCGGCCGCCGTCCAGTGCGAGATGCGGATCGTGGTCGCGTACCTCCGGCGCCAGCGTCGCGATGTCGGTCGAGCGGATATATGGCGGGTTCGAGACGATCAGGTCGAACGGGCCCGGCAGGCCGTCCGCATAATCACCGACCAGGAAGTGCGCGCGCGGCGCGAGACCGAGGTGTTGCGCATTGGTCTTGGCGGTGTCGAGTGCGGCTGCGCTGAGGTCGGTGCCGACGCCTGTCGCAGCCGGCAATTCGGTCAGCAACGCCAGCAGGATCGCGCCGCTGCCGGTGCCGAGGTCCGCGATGCGGAGCGCAGCCTGCATCCGGTCTCTAGCGCGGAGGATGTCGAGCGCGGCCTCGACCACGGTTTCAGTATCGGCCCGCGGCACCAGTGTCTGGGCCGACAGTTTCAGCGGCAGCCCCCAGAACTCCTTGGTTCCGAGAATGCGCCCCACCGGCTCGCCGGCGAGACGACGTTGCGCCAAAGCATCGAGCCGCGCCGCGTCTTCCTCGTTGAGTTGCCGCAAGCCTTGCGTGATCAGTCCGGTCAGATCGAGGCCCAGCACCGCGCCGGTGAGCATACGGGCCTCAAGCGCGGCGCTATCGATTCCGGCGGCGTCGAAGCGCGCCGTCAGCAACCGCCTCGCGGTCTCGATGCTTTGTCCGGCCAATGAATCGGTCACGCGGTTGCATTCTTCCCTCTCCCCTTGCGGGAGAGGGTGGAAGAGTTTGGCAGGGACGGCAAGTGCCATCTTACGCGCCGCCGTCGGCTGCGAGTTGCGCCGCCTGGTGCTCGGTGGTCAGGGCATCGATCAGTTCGTGCAGCGCGTCGCCGGCGATCACCTGCGGCAGCTTGTAAAGCGTCAGGTTGATGCGGTGGTCGGTGACGCGGCCTTGCGGAAAGTTGTAGGTGCGGATGCGCTCGGAGCGGTCGCCGGATCCGACCTGATCCTTGCGGTCGGCCGAGCGCGCGGCATCGATGCGCTGCCGCTCGGCGTCGTAGATGCGCGAGCGCAGGATGTTCATTGCGGAAGCGCGGTTCTTGTGCTGCGAACGGCTGTCCTGCATGTTGACGACGATGCCGGTCGGGATGTGGGTGATGCGGATCGCCGATTCCGTCTTGTTGACGTGCTGGCCTCCCGCGCCCTGGGCGCGCATGGTTTCGATGCGCAGGTCATCGGGCTTGATATCCACATCGACCTCTTCGGCCTCCGGCAGAACGGCCACCGTGGCCGCCGAGGTATGAACGCGTCCCTGCGCTTCGGTATCCGGCACGCGCTGCACCCGATGCACGCCGGATTCGAACTTCATCTTGGCGTAGGCGCCGCGTCCCTGCACCTGGGCGACGATCTCCTTGTAGCCGCCCATGGTGCCCTCGCTGGCCGAGATCACCTCCACCTTCCAGCCCTGCAAGCCCGCGAAGCGCTCGTACATCCGGAACAGGTCGCCCGCGAACAACGAGGCCTCGTCGCCGCCGGTTCCGGCGCGGACCTCGAGCATGACGTTGCGTTCATCCATCGCGTCCTTCGGCAGCAGCGCCACCCGGATCTTCTGCATAAGCTTGTCATTGCGCGCCTCCAGCGCCGGACGCTCGGCTTCCGCCATCGCGCGCATCTCGGCATCCGTGGCTGGATCGGCGATCATCGCGTCGATTCCTGCAATCTCGGTCGTGACCGCGCGCCAGTTCCTCACGGCATCCACGATGGGATTGAGTTCGGCCAGTTCGCGCGTCATCTGGACGTATCTGTCCGCGCCGACCTGACTCAGCAGCTCGCTTTCGAGCGCGGCGTGGCGGGCCAGCAGGAGATCGAGTTTGGCTTCGGGGAGCGCGGACATGGCTGAATTTTCCGGGATAGAAGAAGGGCAGGCGCGGCGGGGACCGCTACAATGCTAACCCCTCTGCCTCGGCAAAATCCTTGAGCTTGTCGCGGATGGAAATGCTGCCGGACGGCGCTTCCAGCAGCGGCATGATGGCCGCCTCCACCTTTTTGGTATCGAGATCGAGAATCATGGCCTTGACGGGACCGTGCGCGGTCGCCGACAGCGAGAGCGAGCGGTAGCCGAGCGCGATCAGAGCCAGCGCGCCCAGCGGCTGCGACGCCATTTCCCCGCACAGCGAAGCGCTCTTGCCCGCCGCCCGGGCCTTGACCACGATGTCGCGCAGCGCCCGCAGCATCGGCGCCGACAGCGTGTCGAAGCGGTTCGATACTTTGCTGTTGCCGCGATCGACCGCAAACATGAACTGAAACAGGTCGTTAGACCCGATTGATACGAAATCGACCTTGGCGAGCAATTCGTCGAGCTGGTACAACAGCGCGGGGACTTCGACCATGGTGCCGACGTCCACCCGTTCCGGCAGCGTGTGGTCATGCTGGCGCAGATAGGTGAGTTCGCGCTCGACGATGGCTTTGGCCTGATCGAATTCGGCGACTTCCGTGATCATGGGGAACATGATGCGCAGCGCGCGGCCGCCCCCGGCGCGCAGCAGCGCGCGGATTTGGCCGCGCAGCAGGCCGGGGCGATCGAGCCCGAGCCTGATCGCGCGCCAGCCCAGCGCGGGATTTTCCTCGGCCACGGTTTCCATATAGGGGAGCGCCTTGTCGCCGCCGATATCGAGGGTGCGGAAGGTCACCGGCTTGTCGCCGGCGGCGTCCAGCACCTTGCGGTACAGGGCAAGCTGCTCGCTCGCGCGCGGCAGACTCTGTCCGAGCATGAATTGCAGTTCCGTCCGGAACAGGCCGATGCCGGAACAATTGGTGTCCTCGAGATGCGGCAGGTCGATCACGAGGCCCGCATTGATCATGAGATCGACCGGTTCGCCGTCTTTGGTGACGCAGGGCTTGTCGCGTAATGCGATATACTGCGCCTGCCGCCGGGCGCGAAAGCGCACGCGTTCCGCATAGGCCGATTCGATCTCCGCCGACGGCCGCAAGTAGACCGAGCCGGAGGTGCCGTCGACGATGATGGCGTCGCCGGGATCGGCTATTCCCACCGCGTTCGGCACCTCGCCGACGGCGGGAATACCCAGCGCGCGCGCGACGATGGCGACATGCGAGGTTGCCGTGCCTTCCTCCAGCACCAGTCCGCGCAGCCGCCTGCGGTCATAGTCCAGCAGGGCCGCCGGTCCCATCGCGCGCGCGATCAGGATCGCGTTGTCCGGGAGCTGCTCGCGGGAAGGCGCGTGATCCTGTCCGACCAGTTGCCGCATCAGGCGGTGGCCGAGATCCTCGAGGTCATGGAGGCGATCACGCAGATAAGGGTCGGTCGAGCGCAGCATCCGCGCGCGGGTGTCCGACTGTACGCGCTCGACGGCGGCCTCGGCGGTCAGGCCGGTCGCGACCGCCTCCTGGAGCTTGTGCGACCAGCCGTGATCGTTGGCGAACATCCGGTAGGCCTCAAGCACCTCGCGATGCTCGCCGCCGTCGGCAACGTCGCCGCGCTCCAGCAGGCGGTCGAGGTCGGCGCGCAGCCTGGCGAGCGCCGTATCCAGCCGCCGGATTTCCCCCGGCACATCGTCGGCGATGTAGTTGGTGATGACGACGCGGGGTTCGTGCAGCACGACATGGCCCAGCGCGATGCCGTCGGACAGGATCGCGCCGGTCTGGTGGATGGTGTGGCGGGCGGCGGGCTCGAGGCCGGGCTGCGCGAGCGCGGCCAGTTCGCCGGAAGCGATCATCTCGGCGAGCACCATCGCCGTGGTCTGAAGCGCCTCGACCTCTTCCTCGACATAGGTGCGCCGGGCGCGGTTCTGCACCACCAGCACGCCAAGCGTGTTGCCCGCGCGCAGGATCGGCACGCCGAGGAACGAGTTGTAGATTTCTTCGCCGGTTTCCGGACGGAACGAGAATGCCGGGTGGCTGCGCGCATCCGACAGGTTGAGCGGCGTCGCTTCGCTGGCGACCAGGCCGACCAGGCCTTCATGCGCGGTCAGCACGGTGCGGTGCACGGCGTCGCGATTGAGGCCCTCGGTCGCGTAGAGTTCCAGCGTATTGTCGACGCGCAGCACATAGGTCGAGCAGACTTCCGCCACCATGTTGGCGGCGATCAGCACCACGATCTTGTCGAGACGCTCCTGCGCGCTGACCGGCTCCGCCATGACCTCGCGGAGCCGTCTCAACAAGACGCGGGGGCCGCTCGACGCGCTCCGCATATCCCGGTCCCTCCCCCTTGCGAGCCTGTCTTTGGATAAGCCTAAAAACGACCTTGCGCGCCAGAAGCGCAGCGCGCCTGTCTGAAGCCGTGGCCCCAGCCGCAACGGCCATGTCATTCGCCGTATAGCCAATCGACGTCCGTTTTGCCAAGCAAAACGCCCGCCATCGGGGAACGCAGGGTCCGGAAAAACGGCGGCGGCGTGCGCTCTCCGCTGGGCCTCGCGAAAGGCCCGGTGCGCCGGGTCGGCCGGGGACGATCGAGGCGGCTGCGAGCCTTCGTCTCAGGGGCTCAGGTCTGATCGAGCCCGTAGAGCGTATGCAGGGTTCTGACCGCGAGTTCGGTATAGGCGGTATCGATGAGCAGCGAGAACTTGATCTCCGAGGTCGTGATGGCGCGGATATTGATGCCCTTATCCGACAGCGCCTTGAACGCCTGCGCCGCGACGCCGGCATGGCTGCGCATCCCGGACCCGATCACCGAGATCTTGGCGACGTCGGTGGCGCTGTCGAGGCGCGCATAGCCGATCTTGTCTCGGGCCGCGGCAATGGTCTCCCTGGCGCGGGCATGGTCGGAAGCGGGCACCGTGAACGTCAGGTCGGTGGTCTTGCCGTCCTCGGACACGTTCTGGACGATCATGTCGACGTTGATATTGGCGTCGGCGAGCGGGACGAAGATCGAGGCGGCGACGCCCGGCTTGTCCTCGATCTGGCGGACCGAGATCTGGGCCTCGTCCTTGGAGAAGGCGATGCCGGTGACGACGTGGCTTTCCATGATGTCCTCCTCGCCGCAGATCAGCGTACCCGGCGGCGTGCCGTGGGGATCGATCTCCTCGGGCGCGTCGAAACTGGAGCGGACGAAAATCGGCATGTTCTGGGTCATGCCGAGTTCCACCGAACGAACCTGCAAGACCTTGGCACCCTGCGAAGCCAGCTCCAGCATGTCCTCGAACGCGATCCTGTCGAGCCGGCGCGCTTTCGGTACCACCCGCGGGTCGGTGGTGTAGACGCCGTCGACATCGGTGTAGATGTCGCAGCGGTCGGCGCGGATGGCGGCGGCGATCGCCACCGCCGATGTATCGGAGCCGCCGCGGCCCAGCGTGGTGATCCGGCCGGTCTGCGGGCTGATGCCCTGGAAGCCGGCGATCACGGCGACCTCTTTGCGCTCCGTGAAGCGGTTGACGAGTTCTCCGCCGTCGATCTCGACAATGCGGGCCGAGGCGTGGGCGTCGCTGGTCCGGATCGGGATCTGCCATCCCTGCCATGAGCGCGCCTGAATGCCGAGTGCCTGCAGCGCGATCGCCAGCAGCCCCGAGGTGATCTGTTCGCCGGAAGCCACCACGGCGTCGTATTCGCGCGCGTCGTGCAACGGCGAAGCGTCGCTGCACCATGCCACCAGTTCGTTGGTTTTGCCCGCCATCGCCGACACCACCACCGCGACCTCGTGGCCGGCGTCGACCTCGCGTTTGACATGCCGCGCGACGTTGCGGATGCGGTCGAGACTGGCGACGGAGGTGCCGCCGAATTTCATCACAAGCCGGCTCATGACGGATGGTGCGTTCCCAGGGCTCGCTGACGATAAAAGGCTCGCTGAACAGAAAAGCGCGCTGACGACAAGGCCAACTCGATGAAGCGCGAAAAGCGGGGCGCGCGGGCGAGAAGGCGCGTATACATAACGGCGCGGATGCGGGCAGGCAACCCGGCTTTCGGTCGTGCCGCGGGGCGCGACCGAATGATCCGGGAAACGGCGTGAGGCAGGGTGATCAGGGGGCCATATCAGCGATATTCCGCAACCGGACCAGATGATGTTGTATCCGGGCAAGGTGGTCCTCATCTTTCGATTCGGCGCGATCATGGTCCCGGCCGCGGACGGCCATTCTTTCTGCTTCGAGGATGTTCGTGACCGGGTTGCTGATACTGTTCCATAATCCCATCATCCCGCCATAGGAGCCGCGCGGCCATGACGATGCAAGCCAACCCTTCCGCGAATGCTTCAGCCGCGTCTTCGCCATCCGGAACGACCGTCGACCGCGCCGAGATCGAAAAATTCTCGAAATTGTCGCAGGAGTGGTGGGATCCCAGCGGCAAGATGGCGCCGCTGCACAGGATCAACCCGCTGCGGCTCCAGTTCATCCGCGATGCCGCCTGCCGCAAGTTCGAGCGCAGCGCCCGCAGCCTGAACTGCCTGGCGGATCTGCGGCTGCTCGATATCGGCTGTGGCGCCGGCCTTCTGTGCGAGCCGTTCACGCGGCTCGGCGCGCAGGTGATCGGGGTCGATCCGTCCGCGTCCAACATCGCAGTGGCGAAGCACCACGCCGAAAAAGCCCACCTGTCGATCGATTATCGCTGCACCACCGTGGAAGACATGGACGTCCGGGAACGCTTCGACATCATCCTCGCGATGGAGGTGGTGGAGCATGTCGCCGATGTCGGGCTGTTCCTCGATCGCTGCGCGGCGATGCTGAAACCGGGCGGCATGATGGTGGCCTCCACCCTCAACCGCAACTGGAAGAGTTTTGCCCTGGGCATTGTCGCGGCCGAATATGTGCTGCGCTGGCTGCCGCGCGGCACCCATCAGTGGGACAAGTTCGTCACCCCGGACGAACTGGCGCGCCACTTCGAGCGCAACGGGCTCGGCATCACCGAGCAGTCCGGCGTGGTCTACAGCCCGTTCGCGGACAAATGGAGCCTGTCATCCGACATGGACGTCAATTACATGGTGGTGGCGGAAGCGGTGGGGTGAGGCTGCCCGGCTTCGCGTGTCTTGGTCGCGTTTGAACGATCTTAGTTCCGGTCGTCCGGCGGCACCGGCAGCGATCCGACCTCGACACCTTCCTCGATCAGCGACCTCGCTTCTTCAGGCGAGGCCTCGCCGTAGATCGGTCGATGTTCGATATCGCCGTAATGCATTTTGCGGGCTTCGTTGGGAAACCGCGCGCCGACATTGTCGGCGTTCTTGACAAGGTGGTCATGCAATTGCCTGAGCTCGGCGCGCAGCTCGCGCTCCTCCGCCACCGTCGCCGACATCGATGAGTCCGCGGACGCACGCGCTGCACGCTTCTTGGAGCCGGCGATCCGCGGCGCCATGATCGCTTTCTCGACCTTGGCCGAGCCGCAGACCGCGCAGGTCACGAGCTTGCGCTTGACCTGCGAATCATAGGCCGACGAACTTTGGAACCAGCTTTCGAAGCTATGGCCGCCGTCGCAGCGCAGGTTGTAGCGGATCATGCCGAGCCTCCGCGTTCGGGAGGCTCGTCGATCGTGAATGCAGGGGCGGCTGCGAGCCTCGGCGTGCGGCGTTTCCTGGATCCGGTAATCTGGGGTGCCATGATCGCCTTCTCGACCTTGGCCGAGCCGCAAATCGCGCAGGTCACGAGCTTGCGCTTGAGCTGCGAGTCATAGGACGAGGAGCTTTGAAACCAGCTCTCGAAAGTGTGGCCCCGCTCGCAGCGCAGATTATAGCGGATCATGCCGAGCCTCGCACAAGATGCAGATGGTCGCTTGCCGGCTTATGACCTGCGAAGGAAAAACGCCGTCCATGCTGCAGCGAGGGGACGGCCTTGCGCACCGCCGCGACTTTGGCCGGATCGATCGTGGCCAGCACGATGCCCGGCTCGTCGCCGCCGGCTTCGGCCAGAACCGTGCCCCAGGGATCGACGATCAGCGAATGGCCGAATGTTTCGCGGTTGTTCTCGTGCATTCCGGCCTGGGCGGCGGCAAACACGAAGCAGCCGTTCTCGATCGCGCGGGCGCGCAGCAAGGTATGCCAGTGCGCCTCGCCGGTTTTCCTGGTGAAGGCCGCCGGCACCGTGAGAAAAGACGCGCCGGCTTCGGCCAGCGCGCGGTACAGCGCCGGGAAACGGACGTCGTAGCAGATCGTCATGCCCAGCCCGCCCCAGGGCAGCTCCGTTATCACGGCCGTCTCGCCCGGCTGATAATTAGCGGATTCCCGATAGCTTTCGCCGCCTTCGAGATCGATGTCGAACATGTGAATCTTGTCGTAGCGCGCGAGGATGTCGCCGGACGGCCCGATCAGGAACGAGCGATTGACTGCTTTCCCGCTCGTGAGCCGCAATGCCAGCGAGCCGAGGTTGAGATAAATTTTCAGTTCGCGCGCAAGATCGCGATAGCCGCTGAGCGAGCGGTCGTCATCCTCGGTGCGAAGATGTTCGAACAGTGCGGCGCGATCCGCCTGCATGATGTTGCTGACTTCGGGAGTCTGCACGAAGTCGGCGCCCTGCGCCGCCGCCTCGCGGATCAGTCGTGAACCTTGATCGAAATTCGGCTCGGGAAGCAGACCGCTCCGCATCTGGACCATTGCGGCGACAAACGTGGGCTGGGTGTTCATGTCCTTGCCTTCCGCCCGCGAAAACAGAACAAGGCTGCGGGTCGAAGCCCGATTATATGGGGGCTTTCATGGTGTCGACAACCCGTGCGAAGACCAGCACGTCGACTTGGGCGGCCTTCGCGCGCAGCAGCACGCGCGCGCAGGCATCCACCGTGGCGCCGGATGTCAGGACGTCGTCGATCAGGATGACGCGGCGGCCCTGGACCTGGCTGGCGCGTTCTGCCGCGACCTTGAACGCGCCCTGGACATTGCGAGCGCGGTCGTTTCGCGACAATCCGACCTGTTGCCGGGTCGGGCGGATGCGCCGCAGCGTGTCGGGTGCGGCCGGAACGCCGGATTGCCGGGCGATGACGCGCGCCAGCGTTCCCGATTGGTTGAAGCGGCGGCTCCAGCCGCGCCGCCAGTGCAGCGGCACCGGGATCAGCAGGTCGGCGCCGTCGAGCAGATCGGAGCCCGCACGCGCCATCCAGCGGCCCATCGCCGGCGCGAGATCGGTGCGGTCCTGATACTTCAAGGCATGGACCAGCCCCTTGGCGGCGTCGTCATAGCGCACCGCCGCGCGGGCGCGCTGATAGGCCGGAGGGTTGGCGATCGCCTCCATCGACAGCATGCCGGAGCCCGGATCATAAACAAAGGGCGTGCCGAGGCGGGGACAATAAGGCCGTTCGATGAACGACAGTCGGGTCCAGCACGCCGCGCAGACGCCGATGCCCGCGACCGGTTCGCGGCAGGCGACGCAAAGCGTCGGCAGCGCGATGTCGAGCGCCGTGCGTGCCGCATAAGACACAACGCCGCGACACGCGCGCCATGCGCCGCGCAGCCGATTGGCTCGGTGCGGCGAAACCTGGTTGTCCGTGGAGGGCTCCATGGGCCAAGGCTAATCCTCGATATTGCCGCGCTCAAGCCGGACCGCACGGCCTTTCCTGCGACGGACGCGATTGCCAGCGGCATGCCGACAGGCGTACCAAGCCGCATGGCTCCGGACCCGCCTTCCCCGCCCGTTCTGTTCGACCGTGCCTTGCTGGCCGTGCGGCAGCAACGCGCGGCCCAGGCGGGCACGGTGCCGTTTCTGCTCGATCGCGTCGCCGAGGATATGGCGGAGCGGCTGAATGCCGTGTTGCGTGACCTTCACCACGCGGCGGATGTCGGCACGCCAGGCGATCAGGTGCGCGGCGCGCTCTCGGTGCGAGTTCGGGAGCTTGCGCGGGTCGATCTTCCGGTTGACGAGAGCGAAGCGGTGAGGCTGTCGCCTGATACTCTCGATCTCGCCGTCTCCGGGCTTGCCTTCCAGTTCGTCAACGATCTTCCCGGCCTGATGGTGCAGATCCGCCGCGCCCTGAAGCCGGACGGATTGCTGCTGGCGGCCACGATCGGCGGCGAGACGCTGACCGAGCTGCGTCAGGCGTTCGCAATGGCCGAGGCGGAGTGTGAGGGAGGCATCTCGCCGCGCGTTGCGCCGTTCGCCGACCTTCGCGATATCGGCGCGCTGCTGCAACGCGCGGGCTTTGCGCTGCCGGTGACGGACGTCGACCGCGTCGTGGTGCGCTATGGCGATGCTTTCGCGCTGATGCATGACCTGCGCCGCATGGGCGCCACCAATGTGCTGACCGCGCGGCGGCGCACGCCTTTGCGCCGCGCAACCTTGTTGCGCATGGCGCAAATCTATCATGAGCGCTTCACCGATCCCGATGGTCGCATCCGTGCGACGTTCGATATCGTGTGGCTGTCGGGATGGGCGCCTCATGAGAGCCAGCAGCAGCCGTTGAAGCCGGGCTCGGCGAAGGCGAGGCTTGAGGATGCGGTGAAGGGTATCGAGAAGAAGTAATACTTGGATGGCCGGGATAAACCCGGCCATGACCGCAACGCGTTGCCGTGCGAAATCGTCTACATCAACAGATCGACCAGCGGCGGAATCAGAGGGATATCCGCGGGCGGCATCGGGTAGTCGCGAAGCCTGTTGGCCCGAACCCACTTCAGCGCCTGCCCCTCTTTCGAGGTCACCGTGCCTTCCCAGCGCCGGCAGATGTAGAGCGGCATCAGCAGATGGAAGCTCTCGTAAGCGTGGCTCGCGAAGGTCAGCGGCGCGAGGCAGCCTTCCTGCGTCACGATGCCGAGCTCCTCGCGCAGTTCGCGAATCAGCGCTTCTTCAGGGCGCTCGCCCGGCTCGAACTTGCCGCCGGGAAATTCCCACAGGCCGGCAAGCTGCTTGCCTTCCGGCCGCTGCGCGATCAGCACGCGGTTGTCGGCGTCGATCAGCGCGCAGGCGACGACCAGGATGAGCTTCACGACCTGTAATCGCCGTTGATCGCGACATATTCCTTGGTGAGGTCGCAGGTCAGCACGCGGTCGCGGCCCTTGCCGAGGCCGAGCGTCGCCTTGATCTGGATCCTGTCGTTCTTCATGGCTTTCGAGACGTCCGCCTCGTTGTAGGACGGGTCCCGCGCGCCGCTTTTGGCGACGCGAATGCCGTTGAAATAGATCGACAGCCTGTCGCGGTCGGCCGGCTCGCCGGCTTTGCCCACCGCCATGACCACGCGGCCCCAGTTGGCGTCCTCGCCGGCGATCGCGGTCTTCACAAGAGGTGAGTTGGCGATCGATTTGGCGATTTTTCGCGCCGAAGCCTTCGAGGCTGCGCCCTCGACGATGACCTCGACCAGCTTGCGCGCGCCTTCGCCGTCGCGCGCCACCTGTTCGGCGAGATCGGCCAGCACGCCGTGAAATGCTTTCGCGAACGCTTTCAGGCGCGGATCGCTGGCGCGGGTAATTTTCGGCGCGCCGCGGGCGCTTGCGGCGCCGGTCGCGAACGCCAGCAGCGTATCGGAGGTGGAGGTGTCGCTGTCGATGGTGACGGCGTTGAAGGTGTCCTCGCCGCCGCTCTTCAACAACGATTGCAGCGCCGTCGCCGTAATCGGCGCATCGGTGAAGACGAACGAGAGCATGGTCGCCATGTCGGGCGCGATCATGCCGGCGCCCTTGGCGATGCCGTTGATGGTGACGGCGGCCTTGCCGAGTTTGACGCGCGCTGTCGCGACCTTCGGAAAGGTATCGGTGGTCATGATGGCGCGCGCCGCATCCATCCAGCGGTCGGGTGCGGCGTCGCGCGCCAGCGTTTCCAGCACGCCGTTGAATTTCGTCGCGTCGAGCGGCTCGCCGATCACGCCGGTCGAGGCGAGATAGATATCCGACGCCTTGCAGCCGGCCGCTTTCGCGGTGATGTCGGCGGTCAGTTTGGCGGCCTGTCGGCCGGTCTTGCCGGTGAAGGCGTTGGCGTTGCCGGAATTCACCACCAGCGCCAGTCCCGCCCTCGATGAATGAGCGTCTTTCAGGCGCGCCCGGCACCATTCGACCGGCGCCGACGGACATCGGGATCTGGTGAATACGCCGGCCACCGTGGTGCCTTTGTCCAGCAGCGCCAGCAGCACATCGGTGCGGCCCGTGTAGCGGATGCCGGCCGCGGCGGTTGCCAGTCGAACGCCCGCGATCTCGGGCATGTCCGGGACATCGGTCGGCGCGAGGGGAGATATGGCGGTGGACATGGCTTTCTCGTCATTGCCGGATTTGATCCGGCAATCCATCAAATGAGATGGATGCGCGGGTCAAGCCCGCGCATGACGAAATCGCAGATTTACTTCTTCGCCGGCGTCGCCTTGCCGTCGGCGGGTTTGGCGGGATTCGCCTTGTCCCCGGCGGCGTTTGCCGGAGCGGCGGGCTTGTCCAAGCGCTCGACCTTGGCCGTCTCGCGCAGCTTGGCGACGTAGTCGGCCTGCGCCTTGCGCGTCACGAACTGCTCGATCTGCGACTTGACCTGGTCGAAGTCGGGAGCCTTGCGGGCGCGCTTTTCCTCGACCTTGATGATGTGCCAGCCGAACTGGGTCTTGACCGGGTCGGAAATCTTGCCGGGCTCCAGCGCGAAGGCGACCTTGGAGAATTCCGGCACCATCTGCTCCTTGGTGAAGAAGCCGAGGTCGCCGCCGTCGGAGGCGCCGGGATCCTTGGATTCCTTCTTGGCGAGTTCGGCGAAGTCCGCGCCTTTCTTCAATTCGTCCTCGATCTTCCTGGCCTCTTCCTCGGTCGGCACCAGGATGTGGCGGGCATGAACCTCCTGTTCGCTGGTGATCTGCTTGGAGGCGTCGTCATAGACCGTCTTCATGGCGTCGGGGGTGAGCGCCGCCTTGCCTTCGGACGCCAGCAGCTTGTCCATCAACAAGCGGTCGCGCGCGAAGGCGAGCCGCCTTTTGAAGTCCTCGCTGTTTTCGATCTTCTTGTCCTCGGCGGCCTTGGTGATGATCTTCATGTCGATCAGGAACGACAGCACATTCTCCCGCCTGGCCGCCGGGTCCATCTGCGCTAGGCTCGGGCCCAGTTCCTCCTCGGCGACGCTGACGTCGCTCTGGCGGATCTCGGAGCCGTTGACCTTCGCCAGCACGGGATCCGCATCAGATGCGCGGACCGGCGTGCCGACGAGCAGGACCGCGGCCAGGCAGCCGCCGAGAGCGGACGAGACCAGGCGAACGCGCAGACTGTGTTTCGTCGCGGGCAATGAGATGGTCATGGGAAGTCCTTGATCTCCAGGAGGAGGATGTGGGTGGCGGACACTCGCTCAATCGTAGGGTCTTGGCAACGCGAAAACTCTGTCAAAACCATGAATTCACGGACAGGTCAGCGGCCGCGGGCGCCGCCGCGGCCCGTTCCGGACCGGCGCTCCGGCGACCGTTGACAACCCACGGGGCGGGCCATATCTGTGCCGGATCGGGCTGACGGCAAAGGCAGGTTCAGGCCGTGCTTTTGCGATTGAACCCTCAAGCAGGTCGCCGAATCTCAACCCATGACACGGATTGCTCGACGTGGACGCTCGGCTTCCGGGACTTCCGGCCTTGATGCGTCACGATGAGGTGAGCCGACGGGCGACTATGGTGTTTTCGTCACGCGAAGCGGTATCCATCTCGCTCCAAAACGCTCTAAAATATGGATATAGATCACGTTCATGGTTTCGGATCGATTTGATTCAGCATGGTCGTGATCGGGGAGACCACCACATGATGGCTGCAACGCCGAACCGCGAAGACAGGAACAAGGCATGATCGGCGCGCTTGCCCGCAAGTTTTTCGGTTCCGCCAACGATCGGCGGGTCAAGGGATATCAATCCCGCGTCAAAGCCATCAACGCCCTCGAGCCCGAAATCGCCGCGCTGTCCGACGAGGCGCTGCGGGCACGCACCGCAGAATTCAGGCAGCAGCTCGCCGGCGGCGCGACCCTCGACGACATCCTCGTTCCCGCCTTCGCCACCGTGCGCGAGGCGGCCAAGCGGACGCTGGGCCAGCGCCATTTCGACGTGCAGCTGATCGGCGGCATGGTGCTTCACGAGGGCGACATCGCCGAGATGAAGACCGGCGAAGGCAAGACGCTGGTCGCCACGTTGGCCGTTTATCTCAACGCGCTCGCCGGCAACGGCGTCCACGTCGTGACCGTCAACGACTATCTTGCAAGCCGCGACGCCGGCTGGATGTCGCAGGTCTACTCCTTCCTCGGCCTCACCACCGGCGTGATCGTGCACGGCCTCGACGACGTCGAGCGCAAGGCGGCCTATGCCTGCGACATCACCTACGGCACCAACAACGAATACGGCTTCGACTATCTGCGCGACAACATGAAGTATCGCCTGGAGGACATGGTCCAGCGCGAGCACTTCTTCGCCATCGTCGACGAGGTCGACTCGATTCTGATCGACGAGGCGCGGACGCCGCTGATCATTTCCGGCCCCCTCGACGATCGGTCGGAGTTCTACAACACCATCGACACCTTCATGCCGAATCTCGAAAAGGTCGTTGACTACGAGATCGACGAGAAGCAGCGCACGGTCGCCCTCACCGAGGCCGGCATGGAGAAAATCGAGACCCTGCTGCGCGAGGCGGGCCAGCTCAAGGGTGACTCGCTCTACGACGTCGAGAACGTCTCCGTCGTCCACCACATCAACCAGGCGCTGCGCGCGCATTCGCTGTTCACCCGCGACAAGGACTATATCGTTCGCGGAGGCGAGGTCGTCATCATCGACGAATTCACCGGCCGCATGATGCCGGGCCGCCGCTACTCGGAAGGACTGCATCAGGCGCTGGAAGCCAAAGAGCATCAACCGGTGCAGCCGGAGAACCAGACGCTCGCCTCGATCACGTTCCAGAACTACTTCCGGATGTACAAGAAGCTCGCGGGCATGACCGGCACCGCGGCGACGGAAGCCGACGAACTGGCCGACATCTACAAGCTCGAGGTCGTCGAGATCCCGACCAACCTGCCGATCGCGCGCCTCGACGAGGACGACGAGGTCTATCGGACCCAGAACGAGAAATACGCCGCAATCCTGGCCGAGGTCGAGCGCGCCAATGCGCGGATGCAGCCGGTGCTGGTCGGCACCGCCTCGATCGAGAAGTCCGAAGTGCTCGCTGACTATCTGAAGAAGCACGGCTACAAGCAGATCGACTTCACCGATCCCAAGTCGATGCGGAAGCTCTATGCGGCGGCCCGCGCCGGCAAGCCGGCGAAGCTGTTCGCGGTGCTGAACGCCCGCTTCCATGAGCAGGAAGCCTATATCGTCGCCGAGGCAGGCGTGCCCGGCGCGATCACCATCGCCACCAACATGGCCGGTCGCGGCACCGATATCAAACTCGGCGGCTCGCTGGAGATGCGCGCCCAGTTCGAGACGGCCGACATCGCCGACGAAGCCGAGAAGCAGACGAAGATTGAGGAGATCAAGGCCGATATCGATCGCTTCCGCGACATGGTGCTCAAGGCGGAGGAGGTCGTCGAGACCGAGCCGGCCAAGGGTTCGAAACCGGCCAAGACCGTGACCCGCCCCGGCGGGCTCTACATCATCGGTTCCGAACGCCACGAGTCGCGGCGCATCGACAATCAGTTGCGCGGCCGCGCCGGCCGTCAGGGCGATCCCGGCCGCTCGAAATTCTTCCTGTCGCTGGACGATGACCTGATGCGGATCTTCGGGTCGGATCGGCTCGACACCATGCTGCAGCGGCTTGGCCTCAAGGAAGGCGAGGCCATCACCCACCCCTGGATCAACAAGGCGCTGGAGAAGGCGCAGCAGAAGGTCGAAGCGCGCAACTTCGACATCCGCAAGAACCTGCTGAAGTACGACGATGTGCAGAACGACCAGCGCAAGGTCATCTTCGAACAGCGCGTCGATCTGATGAAGAACGAAACCGTCGCCGAAACCGTCGCCGACATGCGCCACGCGTTCGTCGAGGATCTCGTCGCCAAGCATGTTCCGGAGAACCAGTACCCCGAGCAGTGGGATGTCGCCGGCCTGAAAGAAGAACTCAAGCGCGTGCTCGACATCGAGTTGCCGGTCGATGAATGGGCCGCGGAAGAGGGCATCGCCGGCGAGGAGTTGCTGTCGCGTATCGAAAGCCGCGTCGACGAGCATATGGCGGCCAAGGTCGGGCAATGGGGTCCCGAGGTCATGCGCTACGTCGAAAAGACCATTTTGCTGCAGACCCTGGATCATCTGTGGCGCGAACACCTGGTGATGCTTGATCATCTGCGCCAGGTCATTGGCCTGCGCGGCTATGGCCAGCGCGATCCGCTGCAGGAATACAAGTCGGAGGCCTTCTCCCTGTTCGAAAGCCTGATTGCCCATCTGCGCGAGGCGGTGACGGGACAGTTGATGCGCGTCGAGATCGTGCCGCCCGAGGAGGAGCAGCCGGCGCTGCCTGCGATGGAAGCCCACAAGCTCGATCCGAATACCGGCGAGGACGAGATGGCGCTTGCGCAAGGCAGTTTCGCCAAGGCCTCGCTGGCGCCGGCGGCGAATGCGGGCGGTTCCAGCCGCGATCCGCATAATCCGGCGAGTTGGGGCAAGGTCGGCCGCAACGAGGATTGTCCCTGCGGTTCGGGCAAGAAGTACAAGCACTGCCACGGCCGCTACGCGTAAGGGGCAAAGGCGGGCGGCTTTCCAAGCGAAGCAATTGCTGCGCAGAGCGAGGGGCGGCCCCCGTCACATATCGACGTCGTCATCATCCGTGAAAGCGGATGATCCGGTACATATCTGCGTCTTCTGTCTGTGTTCTGGTGCTGGATGTCCGCTTTCGCGGGCATGACCGCGTTCGGTTACCGGAACGCGGAGAAGCGATGGTCGAACGAGTTCGATGATGTCATCGGCGCAGTGTTAGGAGTCGGCGGAGCCTGCGTATCCGCTGACCCCGATTGCGCCCGCGCGGTTGCGACGTGTTCAGGCCCGGCTGCTCCTTCGGCCGTTTTCTCCGCCGCTTTGTGCGCCGCGCGCTTCGCCGCGGCCGGGCGAACGGGCGCGCTGCGCGCCGGAGTTGCCGTCCTCGGGCTGTCTGGAGCAGACTCGTTGAGCTTGGCAGTAGCAGACTCTTGGGTTGTGGCGGTCGTGTCGGCGTCGCCGAAACCCATCTTGCGGGCAAGACTGGTGAAGATGTTGTTCGTCTTGGAGGGAGCGAGCAGAGACGATGACGGCCTTGTCGCGTCCGCCTCCGGTTCGTATGTGGTCGCGACTGGCGCTGCTGGCGACGTGCGCGGCGGGTTGACCGTCGGCGGAATGGTGCCAGGCGCCGGCGAGAACGCCGTGGCTTTGGGGCCGGGTTCCACGGGGTCTGAAAGCCCTGTCTGGCCCTGCGGCAGTTTGGCGGCGAACACCCGGTTCATGCCGCCGTCGATTCCGGTGTTGAGCCTGGCGACCGGCGCTCCCTTCGAGACCAGTTTGGCTATTTCGGCGTTGTCGCGCTGCTGTTTCTCGCGCACGGCGCTTGCGATATTGTCAGGCACCGCATAGGCCGGACACCTCGCCGAGGCGTTGAACTCGGGCGGCCGGGCGGAGCCCGGCGGGGGCGCAGGATCGAACACGTACTTGTGCTCGCAGAATGCGACCTTCGGCTCTTGCCGCGTTACCTCGAAATGATCGTTGCCTTCCTTGATCATCCGCCAGAACGGCATGTTCGGGTTGTTGCGATGCTTCGCAAGGTTCGCAGCCGTCATGCGGAACGGATAGGCCTGGAACTGGAAGGCGCGCTGACCGCCGAAGAATGACTCCCGGCCGATGGCATAGATTTCGGCGATCTGCTCGTCGGTCATCGCGTAGCATCCGCGCGAGGAACAGTCGCCGTGCACCATCAATTGGGAACCTGTGCGTCCCAACGACCTGTCGAACTCATTTGGATAGCCGGTGTTGAACGAGAGATAGTAGGCCGAGCGCGGATTCATCTGCGCCGGCGAGATGCTGTAGAACCCCTCCGGAGCCTGGCGGTCGCCCTCGCGCGTTTTCGGGCCGAGATCGCCGGACCAGCGGCAGATCGGGTAGGTTTTGAGCAATGCCAACTTGCCGGATCGGTCCTGCTTCCACACCTCCAGCTCGGCTTCCTGCTTGAACAGGCGGATCAGGATCGGCGATTGCAGTTCCATGTCCTTCGCGGTCATGGCGGCGACGAGCTTCGGCGGTACCGGCCGGTTGGCCTTGGCGTTGCTCGCGAGGGAGGCGTCGTCGGTGTTGCAGCCGGTCAGGAGCGTGCTGCCCGTCAGCACGGCCAAGGTCATGATCGCGCGAGCGGTCGAGCGATTGATCACAGCAAAGCTCCGCAAGGGACCGGCAAGCCCGTACCCCAAATTCATGGCATCGTGCCCCAAGCCATTGAATAAAATACTATCCTTAAGCCTCCGTGCCCGCAAGCCGAGCGGAACCGAACGAGGTGAACACCGGCTTCGATGGTGAATGGAGTTTAAATATTCCGGACGGGGCTGAATTAGGGCGGTTCGGCGGCTTCCGGAAAAGCCGTGTTCCGGAGAAAGCCATTTCCGGAGAAAGCCATGGAAATGCCGGGAGCCGAACCCGGCTACCCGCGATCAGACGAGGCACGGAAGTCGTGACGCCCGATGTGAAGAAAGCGCGGGACGTACTCAGCCCAGTTTGCGCCCGATATCGAGGAATTTCTGGCGGCGCTGCTTGCGAAGCGAGTCGCGGTCGAGATGGCGCAGATCGTTCAGCGCTCCGGCGATGGCGTCCCCGGTCAGCGCGACAACGGCGGCGGGATCGCGATGTGCGCCGCCCGGCGGCTCTTTGAGAATTGCGTCGATCACGCCGAACCGCAGCAGATCCTGCGCGGTGATCTTCATGTTGGTCGCCGCTTCCTGCGCCTTGCTTCCGTCGCGCCAGAGAATGGACGACGCCGCTTCCGGCGAGATCACGCTATAGATCGCATGTTCCAGCATCAGCACGCGGTTGGCGGTGGCGATCGCGATGGCGCCGCCGGAGCCGCCCTCGCCGATGATCACGGCGACATTGGCGACGCCGAGTGACAGGCAGGTGTCGGTCGAACGCGCGATCGCCTCGGCCTGGCCCCGCTCCTCGGCGCCGATGCCTGGATAGGCGCCCGCGGAATCGACCAGCGACAGCACGGGAATGTCGAAACGGTCGGCCATGTCCATCAGCCGGACCGCCTTGCGGTATCCTTCCGGGCGGGCCATCCCGAAATTGTGCTTCAGCCGGCTTTCGGTGGTTGCGCCTTTCTCTTGTCCGATGACGCAGATGCTTTCGCCGCGGAATCGGCCGAAGCCGCCGATGAGCGCCTCGTCCTCGCCGAACTTGCGGTCGCCGGCCAGCGGCGTGAACTCGCTAATCAGGCCCTTGACGAAATCGGAGAAGTGCGGACGTTGCGGGTGCCGCGCCACCTGGGTTTTCTGCCAGGGGGTCAGGTTGGCGTAGAGATCCTTCAGGGCCTGCGCGGCCTTCTCCTCGATACTGGAAATCTCCTCGCTGATGTCGCTGCCGGAGGCGGCGAGCGCACGGAGTTCGTCGATCTTGGAATCGAGTTCGGCGACGGGTTTTTCGAAATCGAGATAGCTGCGCATGGGGTCGGGCATTCCGGCAGTATAGAGACGAAGGCGCGTGGAGGCGAAATCTATCGGCGGGAGTAGGAAAAAATCCTTTAACTCAAATGTTTAGGGGAGGTTTTCGATCGAGTTCAGATAACGTCCGCGCGAACGAGGCGCAGCGCTCTTTCGCGGCTGACCGGCGTGAAGTCAAGACCCGCGCGGGGGCGGCCGTCCTGCAGGATCCTCACACCATGAAAAGTGCGACATTACCCGTCCGTGAGATGCCGGTGACGTTTCAGTCGTTCAATGTTTCCAGGCACTCTGCAGAGGTGCGTGGGCCGCCGGTCAGGCTTCCGCCAGCGGGTGGAGGTCACGCACCAGGCTTTTCAGGCGCTCTTCCACGACGTGCGTATAGATTTGCGTGGTCGAGATGTCGGTATGGCCGAGCAGCGTCTGTACGATTCGCAGGTCTGCGCCGTTATGTAGCAGATGGCTTGCGAAAGCATGGCGCAGCACGTGCGGTGAGACCAGCCGGGGCGCGAGACCGGCCGCCGCCGCGAGTTCCTTCAGCTCACGCGCAAAGTGCTGGCGCGTCAGGTGACCGCTTTCGCCGAACGATGGAAACAGCCATTTCGGTCGCGCCGCCCCGGCTTTGGCTTCGCCGCGGTGGTCGTCCATCGCGAGGAGATAGTCGGCCATCGCCTGCCGCGCCGCATCGTTGAGCGGGACCAGCCGCTCCTTGTCGCCCTTGCCGCGCACCACGATCATGCGGGCGTCGCGGCGCGCCGCCGACACCGGCAGGGACACCAGTTCGGACACGCGCAGGCCGGTGGCGTAGAGCACTTCGAGCAGGCAATACAGCCGCGCCGCGCGCAATCGCCGGGCAGGCGGGATGTCCGGCGATTCGGCACCTGCCTTGGCGCACGCGAGCAGGCGGTCGACATCCGCTATCGACAGGATTTTCGGCAGGCCGCGTCCCCGCTTCGGGCCCGAAAGGATGGCCGCGGGATCGTCGCTCCTGGCGCGTTCGCTCAGCAGGAAGCGGAACAGGTGGCGCATCGCCGACAGACGGCGTGCGACGCTCGATGACTTGAAACCCCTGACATCGAGGTCGTCGAGATAGTCTCGTAGCGTCTGGGTGTCGGCGATGACGAAATTCTGCCGCGCGCGGGCGAGGAACGCGGATAAATCCTCGAGATCGCGGCGGTAGGCGTCGAGCGTGTTCTCGCCGGCGCCCTGCTCGGCCGCGAGCATGTCGAGGAACAGGGCGACCAGCTTCGCGTCGCAGACTTTGTCGGATGTCATGCCGCCGCCCATAGCGTTTTCGAGCGAAGTGGATTCCGGTTCGCGTAAAGAAAACGCGTCAAAACAAAAAGCTGGAGCCCGGCTTTGATTCCGCCAAAGCCGGAATAGCTCTAGTGGAGTGGATTTGACATTCGCTACCCAGTTTGCAGCGAACGCGAGAAGCGA
>CAZOOO010000026.1:0-21544 GCA_964581435.1 uncultured Hyphomicrobiales bacterium
AACGCGACTGGCCGGGACGGCGGCGGTCGAGATCGCGCTGGATCTCCTCGACCGTCAGGGGGAGCTGCGGCGGGCACCCGTCGACCACGCAGCCGATCGCAACCCCGTGGCTCTCGCCGAAGGTCGTGATCCGGAACAGATGACCGAAGGTATTGTGGGACATCGATAAATCCGAAGCGCGAAATCGCTACCTCTCGTAGCGGCATGTTGCGCAAATCGCAATATTCCGGCTGGCGCCGGTGTGACCGCCGTCTTCCTCAAGAGCATGGAGCCGCCGGGGAGCCAGAGCGCGGTGCCTTGCTCAACTGTGCTTGGCCAGCCCATCCTCGCCGAATACATATACCGCGCCTTGTTCGATCCGCAGGCTGGCGGCAGCTTGCGCAGTCTGAAGGCCGAGGACGAACATCAGCGCCCGCGCCGTGCCGCTATGCGCGACCGCGACGGTGGCGGAGCTCAGCGAATCATACCAGTCGCGCAGCCGCGAGGTGGCCGAGGCGTAGCTTTCGCCGCCAGGCGGCGCCACGCTCCATTTGTCAGCCTCACGGGCGGCAAAGACGTCGGGATTGGCGGTCTTCATCTCCTCCAGGGTCAGACCTTCCCAATGCCCGTAACCGACTTCGCGCAACCGGTCGTCGACGGAATAGCCATGAGGCGGCAGGTTCAGTACGCCGCGCATCAATTCCATGGTGCCGCGCGCACGGACGAGCGGGCTCGTGACGAAGCCCAGCCCGAAGGGATCACGACCCTCGCGTGCGAGCAGTTCGCGCAGAATATCCCCTGCTTTCGCCGCCTCGGCGCGCCCGAGATCATTGAGCGGAATGTCTTGCAGGCCCTGGAAGCGGCCGAGGGCGTTCCATTCGGTCTTGCCGTGACGGATATAATAGATAGTGGGCATGTCAAAGGCGGCCGGACCGACGACCGGCTGGAATCAACGAAGTCATTCCACGTTTTCGCCTTGCAATGCTCTGGGGCCGTGGACGCCCGATGCGGGATCGGACATGGCGGCGATGGTTGACGGACCGATATTATACACTATTTGGCTTAGCCGAATACAGAGGGCGAGGAAGCCGCTCACCTGCCGATATCGCGGCCGGGATACACGCGAAATTGTTCAGTTCCTCATATAATAGTTGCAATTATTGGAGTTTTCGCTCGATAGTGTACTCAGCCGCTATGTAGGCAGTTCGGGGACCGCAATGTCGCGACGACGGACGCTAGACGACACCCTGACTTTTATCACGAGGGTCGATAAGGCCTCGACCCCGGCACAGATAGCCGATGTCGTTGTTGACGTCGCGCGACCATTTGGCTTTTCACACGTGCTTGCCGGAATCATTCCTGTTCCAGGAATGACTGCCGAGCAGCAGATCTCAAACGTCGTCCTGCATCAATGGCCGAAAGCGTGGAGCGAACGTTATTTCACGCAAGGCTACATCTTCGACGATCCCACGATCCACAGGGTCAACTCCTCCACGGAACCGTTTCTATGGTCCGATCTCGAACCGACCTATCGAAACACACCGGCGCCAACCCGCGTCATGGGAGAAGCGCGCGAGTTTAATCTCGGGTGCGGATTCACTGTTCCGATGATCACCCTCAATGGTCAAACCGCCGGCTTCTCCCTGGCAAGTGAGCGTGCTGAAGTACCCCCCAAGCTGCGGGGACAGCTTCAACTGATCGCCATGCATGCTTTCGCGCGAGCCATCGCGCAAAAATATAGACCGGCTCCGGTGAACCTGACTCCGCGAGAGATGGATATCCTGCAGTGGATGGCGGAAGGAAAAAGCGATTGGGAGATCGGCGTTATTCTGAAGGTTTCAGAACACTTCGTCGACAAGATCGCTCGTCAGCTTCGCGCCAAGCTGAACGCCACGAATCGCACCCAGACCGTCGCGATCGCGCTCAGACATAACCTTATCCGATAGGTCAAGGTACGGATTCGCGTACTTGCTCGCCGTCCCTTCTTCGTCCTAACTCGACGTGGACATGGGCGGAGAATTCAAATGATTCATATCGTAACGGCTGAGAATATCAGTGCATACCAAGACAAGATGGAGCAAGCCTATCGGTTGCGTCACAATGTCTTTGTCGACGAAATGGGGTGGGAAGATCTGCGCAAGCCTGACGGCCGAGAGATCGATCAGTTCGACGACGGGCGCGCGCTCCACATGCTCTACATCGAAGACGATCGCGTTCTTGGCTATCAACGGATGTTACCCTCGATGCGCCCGCACCTCCTCACGGAAGTGCTTCCGCACTTGTGCGAAGGCGATTTCCCCGTAGGGCCGCATATTTGGGAATGGACGCGCTATTGCGTGACGCGGGAGCACCGCGATCGCGGACGCATTCTGAGTCCGGCCGGTAACCTGCTTCTGTCGTCTATCGTCGAATGGGGCCTGGCGAGCGGCGTCGAGAAGATCATCATCGAGATGAATCCGTTGTGGCTCCTTCGCTTGGTGCAATTGAACTTTCGCGTGACGCCCCTCGGATTGCCGCAGCAGATCGGGAAGGACTCGATTATTGCCGTTACCGCTGCATTCGATCGACGCACGCTGAAAAAACTTCATGAAGTGCGTGGCAATGTCGCGCCGGCCATTGCTGCCCAACCAGAAGCCGATCAACGGCTCCGTGCTTAGTCAAAAGATTGAAGCTCGTTTCGGTGCCGGATGTTCGGCGAATTTGATCACCAGCAATCATCTTTTCATGGCCAGTACTCGTTTGGAGCGGCACGACAATGTTAACACATCTCGAAAGATATGAAGCGACCGAGCAATTGATTGATGATGCCTGGGAATTGTCCCGGCAACTCGATCTCGGCCTGGTGAAACTGCTTCTGGAAATGGCGAAACTTGAACTTCATGAGGAAATGCAGACCGTGATCGGTTCAAGGGAGATCAAGCATTCAGAAAAGCGAACGGGGGCGGCTCGCCGACAAGTGCAATAGCACCGGCAAGTAAACGATGTCGGGATTTCGCGGCGAGTGTCTTTCACCATTTCATGGAAACGGTGAAAGGCACTCGCTTCTTGATCTGACGCGTTTTCTTCACGCGAACCGGATTCCACCCCCAAGCCTCGCCGAAGGGCGCAAGAAGAGCAAGCCCGTTTCCTGCGATTGCGGTCTGGGCTGCTCATCCGTTTTTACGGCGGCAGTGAACGGTGAGCCTTCGTGATTATTCGGCGCCGTAGGCCATATACCGGATGATGCGCCACTGTCCGTCGCTCTCTTTGCGAAAGACGTCCAAACCGGTTTCTGTGCTGGTCACATCGTCAGGCGATATCTTCAAGATCCAATCCAGCCGCACGATGGCGACGGTTTGGGCAATGATGATCTCCTTGACGTTTAGGTCGTAATGAAACGATCGTTTGGGGTCGTCGAGCGCTTGTCTGATGATTGCGCAACGTGTTTCGTAGCTTGCCTCGCCCTGACCCCGCACATCGGAAATCAACGATTTCGAGAACAGGTCGCAAGATCCGACTTTGTCCCGGCCGTTGAAGCTGGCTGTCCATTGCTGCAAGCGCGTTCTGATGTCGGCGGCATCGTCTGCTATTGCGGCGGCACAATAGAACTGCATAAAAAAAAAGAGAAAAAGACTGAATCGGAGGTTATTCACGCGCCTGATCCATCAATGCTCGCCCCACATCTTCCGGAAGACAGAACACGAACGCCGGTTCGCATCGACATTGGCCTCTACGTTTGCCGTCGAACGCCTCAAGGAAGGCATCATCTGTCGGCTTCCCGGCCGAGAGAACTCCAGTGTGACGCCACGTTGATACGTCTACAAATCCAAATCGCGTGACACGAACTCGGGGCCTTGATCGACGCGGATCAACGCGTACGACAGAAATCAGCGTCGTCTCACCATTCGAATTTCATGCCGACTCCCATCGATGTCGCGCCCCTCGCGTCGACATCGGATTCCACCCGGATATGGCGCGTCACGTCCACATTGGCCGAGAGTCCGGACTGGCTGGCGGTCGCGCCGGTCCGGACACCGACGCTGAGCCTGTCGCCGATCGCACGTGACGCGCCGACCATCGGGCCGCCTCCCGATCCGACACCCACATCCAGACTGTCGACGCCGAGCGAACGGCGCATGCGGTCCAGCACACCATCGCCGCCGCCTGCGAACTGCGCCGCCACCTGTGCGAGTTGCAGGGCTTGCGCCGTCGTCAGGTTACCCGACGCCTTCTGGAACAGGATGCGTGACAGGATTTCATCCTGCGGCAGTTCCGGTCGCGACGTGAAGGCGAAAACCGGCGCTGCCGCCGGGCCCGAGATCCCGATCTGGGCGGTGATATCGGAGGCCTGTATCTCGGCCGCGAAATCGAGTTCAGGCGCAAGGTCCCCGTTGAAGGAGAGGTCTCCTTTGGTGAAATTCAGCGTCTTTCCCAGTGCCGTCATCTTGCCGCGATAAAGTGAGAATGCGCCCTTCGTGACGGGTTTGTTGGTCGTGCCGCCGACCTGAAGAGAGCCGCCGAGTTCCGCGTTCACGCCACGGCCATGCACGAAAATGTGGTTCGGCGCCGAGACGGTGACGTCGAGCGCGGCGTTGAAAAGCGCCTGGCGTCCCTTGCCATTGCTCTTCTCTGCGGCTTCCGCCTTGCGCGCCGCCGCGAGCCGGGTGGCGGCCTGGCCCGTGGCGTTGACGTGGTCGATGCCGTCGATCGGCTTCAGCGTCGAGGGCAGGCGCTCTGGAATATCGACGCTGACATGAGTGAGATCGACGCGGCCGCTTATCTTCGGATCGCGCGCAAGCGCGCCGGTGACGTTGACGTCAAGATTCGCCCGAGCGGTCGCGAGCGCGCTCGCCGCGAGCGTCGCCTGTTGTCCGCGGATCGAGACCGTGCCGGGAAAGCCCGCATCGGGCGCGATGCGGATCTGGCCGGAACCGGACAGCGCGCCGCCGTTGGGGGTCGTCGCGCTCAGCCGCTCTATGGATATGCGCTCACCTTCGGCGGTGACCTTTGCCTCGATGGCGTCGAGCCGCATTCCCACCTGGTTGTCGCGGAAGCTGCCGCCGCTCATTGCGGCAAAGCCGCCGACCTGAGGCCTGGCGCGTGTGCCGCCCACGCGGGCATCGATGTGCACGATTCCGGAAACGGTACGGCCGGAAGCCGACAGCATGGCGTTGGCGACGGCGGCATCGAGCCGGCCTTTTGCCGTCAGTGCGATCGTCCCGGAGGCGTCGAACGGCACGGTGCCGGCCGCCGCTAAGGTGCCGGCCTTGCCCGCCGAGGCCGTGGCGTTGAGCTTCGTGCGGGTCTTTTCGAGACGGCCGTCCAGAGTGATATCGATCGGCGGTACGCCGGCGTTCCTTGTTTGCGGCGCCGTGAGCCGTTTGACGGCGATCCTGTACTGTCCTGTCGGCGCGCTTGCGGAACCGCCGATTTCGGCCGAAGCATCGAGCGTGCCGCCGAGGCCAAGGCCCGGCACGGCGACATCGGCTTCGGCGAGGGGGACCGCGCTTGCCACCGCCTTGAGGTCGAGTACCTTGCCGGCCGTGCCGTCGAGCGTGAAGCGGCCGCCGCCGATTCCGATCGCCAGATGCTGGATCATCACCGTGCCGTCGTCGAGCGTGAAGCTCGCGGGCCTCTGCAGGGCGATCGTCCTGGCGCCGCGTTTCGCGGTGAAGCGGTTGAGGTCGAACCGGATGCGCTCCTTCGGCATCAACACGCCCGCGGCATCGAGATTGAAGCCGGCGGCTTTGGCCGACAAGCCGATTGTGCTCGCGTCGGCGTTGCCCTTCGCGATTAGAGTTGCGTTCGCGATGGTCTGGCCGCCGATCTCGGCGCCGTTGATCCGGGCATCCGCGTTGAGCACCGGATGGCTGTGGAGATCGTCGCCCTCGGCACGCAGATCGAAGTTCCGGATCTCCGTGGTGGCGGCCCGCAGCCCCGTGCCCTTGCTGACAAGGCGGACGGACTGCCGCCCGCCGTCGTCGGACAGCGCAAGGTCGAGTGAAGCCGCTCCGGCGAGGTCGATGAGGGCGAGCGGCGTGATGTCCGCCAGCGAACCGGCCGCGAAGCGAAGCTGTCCGCGCGCGAGGTTCTGCGCGTCGATCGTGCCCCCGCCCTTCAGCGACACCGATCCGATGGCGATGTCGATGGTTCTGGCGTCCCAGCCCGCGAAGGCGGGCGCGGGCTTGTCGCGCGCATCCTGATCGGCCTTGGTGCCTGTGTCGCGCTCCATCGGACGGCGGCTCGCCTGGACGATGCCGCGCGCCGGCTTGCCGTCAATGGTGCCGTCGAGCCTGACATCGATGGCGCAAGGCCCGTTGATGCCGGCGGCCGTCGCCGTGAGCCCCAGATGCGGGATCGGTCGCTGCATCGCCGTCGCGCGATCCAGCGCCGCCGTGAGCGATAGTCCGGGGTGCGCGAGTCCTCCGGTCAGCCGCGCGTCGAGCGACGCCGCGCCGGCTAGGCGCGCATCGGTCGCTGCGAGATTCGGAAGCTCGATACGCGCCGCGAGATCGCTTGCATCGCGAGTCACGCTCCCCTTGGCGCGAACCGTGACATGGGCGGCGTCGAGCGAAGCCGCGCGGATCGTGTAGGTATCGTTGCCGCCGGACGAAAAATCGGCGGCGAGGGTGACGCGTGGTCCCGCAAGTCCATCAAGCGCCGGAAGGCCGGTGGCGAAGCGGTCACCGGTGCCGGAGAGCTTTGCGTCGATGCGGCCGCGTCGAAGGTCGCCGTCGAGATCGAGGCCCAGCTTCACCGTGCCCGCGAGCTGTAACCCGGCAAGCCCGCCGAAGCGGCCGAGATCGGGCACGGTGCCGGTCGCATGACCGCGCAGCCTGTCCCGGCTGGCTTCGCCCGTATAGGCGGCCTGAACGGTGGAGGTGCCGACTTCCAGCCGCTCGATCTTTGCCTCGCCGCTGAGATCCGTTGTGCCTCTCAGCACGAAGGATGCGCGATCGCCGATCGCTGCCGCGAGAGCAGGATCCCGCGGCGCGATGCCGGAAGCGCGCAGGCTGGCGTCGATCGCGATGCTCGTGGCGAGGTCGTTGAGTTCAGCGTCTGGGGCGGCGTTGATCGAGGCTTCGAGCGCGTCAAGGTCGCCGTCGGGCAAACGGGCATCGGACACCGCAAGCTTCGCTGAAATGCGGGGCGCCTTCGCCGGGCCGTTGACGTGGCCGTCGAAGGTGAGGCTGCGGATCGAGCCCTGATCGGTCTCGGTGACGTCGCCGTTGCTCGGCAGCGAGCGAACGGTCGCCGAGAAATCCATCATCTTGTCGGCGCCGAGCGCGCCCTTCACCTCGAGCCGGGCGAGACGGCTGGTGAGTGTCAACCCGTCCATGACGACGCTGCCGTCGTCACCGATGCGCGTCGCGCTATCGAGCCTGGTTTCGCCGGCGAAGACGGAGGCGGCAAGCGGCGGCAGCCATGGCCCGAGATGACCGTCGATCCGGGTCGCGAGCACCCGGCCGGTCCCGTCCCGGTCGAGCATGATGGCGCCGGTCGCATCGATGGTGGGACCGGCCTGGAATTGCAGCGCGCCGCGAAAGCTGTCCAGCGTACCCTTGCCGCGAAGCGCGAAGGCGATCGGCGGCTCGCCGGGAAACCGGCCGAGCTTGGATAATAGTCCGTGCGACGGCTCGTCGAGCGTGACGTCGAGGGTGAGGGCGTTGCCCTTCGGTACGAAGGCAAGCGCTACCTTGAAGCGGCCCGGGGAATCCTTGCGGGTTGCGTCGAGATTGAAGATGAGGCCTTCCGACGGCGAGCCCAGTTCTGCGTTTCCGGTCGCAACAATGCTGACGGGCTCACCGAGAACCGGCTCACCGAGCACCAGCGCATGTAGGTCGAACGCCTTCACTTGCGCCTTCACCGGAAGGCTGGGCAGGATAGGCTGACTGGACGTCGCCGCGGATGGCTCCGGCTGCGCGGTGGAGGCGCTCTGCCCGGTGTCGGACTGGCCGGTCTCCGCGGCAGGCTGCCCAAGCTCTGTGACGGGCTGGTCGGTGGCCAGCGGCTTTCGACGGATCTCGAGCGTGCCGATCTCGAGGCGGTCGATCTCCAGCCGTCCCAGCAGCAGCGCGGTGCGCCGCCAGACGAGGCGGGCGCGATCGAGCTTCAGCCAGGTGCCTTCCTTGTCGGTGATGGTCACGTCGCGGATCGTGGCGTCGGACGATAGCGCGCCATCCACGGCCCCGATATGTACCTGGGTCGCCGGCGTGGAGAGCGTTCGCGACACGAGGCCGGCGAGCAGGTCCTGCTGGTTGTCGCCGGCTCCTCCGATCATCTTGTAGACAACGACGCCGGCCGCCGTGACGCCGGCGAGCGCGAGCGCTGCGGCGGCGGCGAGCACGATGGTTCGCCGCGCGCGCATCAGAACGCCTGCCCGATGCTGACATAGATGGCCCAGCGGCTGTCGCCGGGGCGGGGATTCAACGGAGTGGCGACATCGAGGCGGATCGGCCCGACTGGCGTGAGATAACGCAGGCCGATGCCCGCGCCGTAGCCGACATAGTCGTCGAAGTTCGGCAGCGATGAACTGGAGGCGGTACCGAAATCGACGAACGGCACGACGCCGATGGTCGGCGTGACCTTCACCCGCATCTCGGCGGAGCCTTCGAGCAGGCTGCGGCCGCCGATGATCTTGCCGAGCATCATCGGCGAGATCGTATTGAAAATGAACCCGCGGACGGAGCCGCCGCCACCGGAGAAGAAGCGATGCGCATTCGGAATGCTGGTCAGCGGCGCGCCCCCGAGTGAGCCTGCCGCCAACCGGCCCGCCAGCACATAGTTGGCATCTTCGTCGAGCGCGTAGTAAGTCGAGCCTGCGATCCGCGCTTCATAGAGATCGATCGTCGAGCCCATCAGCTTCGAATAGGCATTGACTGTCGCGGCGAGACGCACCCCGCGCGTCGGATCGAGCAGGTTGTCGGTTGTGTCATAGCGTCCGCTGGCGGTGAAGCCGATCAGCGTCGCATCGACCGGTCCGAGCACGTCCTGCGATTGCGATCGCTCAACCTGGAAGCCGGCCTGGACCGAGGCCATCTCCGAAAAGCGGTGGATCACGCCGATGGTGCCGCGCGCCGCATCGTTGGTGTAGCCGCCGAGGTCGTTGTTGCCGACGCGCTCGCGAAAGGCGGTGGCCTCGATCAGGAGGTCGTTGGGCGTACCGTAAAGCCCTGGCTTGAGGAAAGTCGCGGTGAACCGTCCGCCGAAATCGGAGGCGCGGATATCGCCGAAGTTCAAGGAGGAGGAGCCATCGAGCCGCCGCAGCAGCGAGGCTGATGCATCGAGCCGCAGGCGCTCGGCGTTGCCGAACAGGTTGCGATGCTCGTAATAGCTGGAGACGCCGGGACCATCGATGGTTGAATATCGCGCCGACAGACCTGCCGCGTGTTTCGGCCTTTCGGTCACGTCGATGAAGATCGGCACGTTGCCGTTGGCGTCGAGCTCGTCGCCTTCGCGGATGCGGATGCCGCCGATCGCCGGAATCCTGGCGATCGAGGTTTTCATCAGCGCCAGGCGCTCGGGCGAATAAGGCTCGCCTTCGCGCAGATGGACGTGGGTGGCGACCACGCGCGGGTCGATATCGCCGCTGCCTGAAATCGCGACATGGCCGATGCCGGCCTTGGGACCGGCTTCGATCCGCAACCGGAAATCCATCGCCGCGGCCGCGTGGTCAACGCTGGCTTTCACGCCCGCGATCTTCGCGAGCGGATGACCGTTGCTGCGAAACCAGTCGATGAGTTGCAACTGCGCGGCGCGCAGGTCGGCGGAGATCGCCGGATCGCCGGGCTTCAGCGGGAAGGCGCGACGCGGCAGCGGCTGCGGGATCATCTCCCGCGGATAATCGACATCAACGGCGCGCAGCTTGAATATCGGGCCGAGCCGCGCCACGACCTTGACGGGAATGATCTCCCGGTTGCGAAAGCTCTCCGCCCGATGCACCGCGGCGGCAAGACCGGTCTCGTCGAGCGTGACCGGAATCCCGTCGACCGTGACGTCGATCTCGGCATTGTAGCGTCCAAGCCCCCAAAGGGCATCCAGCAGAGGATTGATGTCGGCCTGCAGGCGGCGCGCGAGGCCTTCGCCGTCCGTCGGCGGGGCCTGCCTGAGGCGATAGGTCGCGGACGCATCCCGCAACGCCTGTTCGGCGTCACTGTCCTTCTTGCCGTCGGCCGTCCTGGCTTCGATCTCCAGGCGATAGGACAACGCAGCGGCGCTGACAGGTGGCGGATTATCGGAATCGAACAGGCCGAAAAGGTCGAACGCACGTGCCGGCTCACAGAGTGACCAGCCAACGGTTCCGATGGCGGCACAACTGGTACACAAAAACAGTCGTGCCCCAGCGATAAAATTTCTTCGCCTTGCCGGGCTCTCCGAGGGAGCCGGGCTTTGTGGCAGCACCTGTTCCTGAATTATTCCGCTCCCCCGAGCTGTTATCGGCTCAACCCGAGTCTTACAAGTAGCTCAGGCTCGGCGATTCCCCTGCCTTTATAGCTCAACAGGCACCCTCGCGTCGCTTATATGGATTTTGTTGGACGAAAATATGGAGTCCGATGCTGCTGATGCTATCGCACATCAGTTAAAAAAGTCGCGCGCCTGACGGGGCGTCCCTGACCGTCGCAGACGGCGTGCAGTATGGAGTTCAAGCCGCCCTTCGTGAACCGTTATCCGCTTCGCTTGAACAGGCTATGGTTCATGGGTCCGGCCGGAGCCGGAATGCAGCTTCCATTTTAGAGCCAATCTATATTACTGCGATTGCAGCCGTTTTGACGGCTCTCTATAGGAACCCTATCATCGCGACGATGAGACCCGAAGCCCGTCTCCGCGTACCCCCTGCGGCGTCATCTCATGACTGAAGCTATTGTCCATCCGATTGGTCAACTGATCGAAAGCCATTATTTCGAGTTGCGGTCGTTTGCCCGCCGCAAGCTCCGCAACGCCACGCTCGCGGAGGATGTGGTTCAGGAAGCCTGCCTGCGGGTGGCGAGTGCCCGGAACGAGGAGATCGCGAATCCTCGCGCCTTCCTCTATCGCGTGGTCGGCAATCTTGTCATCGACCACCAACGTAAGGCACAACGCCACGAACTGGTTGCCGAGTGGTCCGTCGACGATGTGGAGATCATCGACGAGTCGGCGGACGCCGAACGCCGGCTTGTCGCCAAACAGCGGCTTGCACTGTTGTCCAAGGCGATCGCCGAACTTCCGCCGCGCTGCCGCGAATGCTTCGTTCTCCGGCGCTTCGACGGCCTCGATCACGATGAAATCGCCCGGCACATGGGCATCAGCCGCAACATGGTGTCCAAGCATCTTCGGCTGGCGATCGCCCATTGCGCCCGGCGCGTGCGGGAAGGCGATTGAATTTTTTTGCGTTCCGGCCTCCCGTACTTTTGAATTTCATCGTCATACAGGCGAGAGTGCGGTTCGACCGCAACGCCCATCCTGCGAGTCGCGCGAGGATGCTGAACCGAGCCATGGAACACGGCGAAAAGACATCGGCCCTGGATGAAGCCGCCGAATGGTACATCAGGCGTGATGGCGGGCCTCTGTCGGCGGCCGAACGGGCTGATTTCGAGCGATGGATAAGCGACCCCGCGAACCGGGCCGCCTACGCCGAAATCGACGCGGCATGGCGCGAGGTGGCGGCGCTTCCGCGCCCGGCCGTCGCATCGGCGTATACATCATCATCATCCCGGCGCTCTCTCTGGCGCGGCATCCGTCAGCAGGCGCTGGCAGCCGCCGCCGCCATCGTCTTGATCGTCGGCGTGGGATACGGCCTCGACCTGCCGATGCGCTTGCAGGCCGATGCCTATACCGCGACCGGACAGACCAGGACGGTGACGCTTTCCGACGGCTCAAGCGTCGTGCTCAACACGGCGAGCGCGATTGCGATCGATTATTCCACCGGCGCGAGGCGCATCCGCCTGCTTCGCGGCGAGGCGTTGTTTACGGTGGCCAAGGATGCGTCGCGGCCGTTTCTCGTCGACGCCGACACCGGCGAGGCGCGGGCGCTGGGAACGGCCTTTGCGGTGCGGCGGGAGGACGAGGGCGTTTCCGTCACCGTGCTGGAGAGCCGTGTCGGCGTGTCGTACCGTGCCGGACAGCCCCCCGTGGTCGAACTGTCGCCCGGCGAGAGCGTGCGTTATTCGAGCGCCGGCATCGGCGCGATCCGGTCGGTCGATGCGAGCGCGGAAACGGCCTGGCAGCGCGGCAAGCTGATTTTCGTCGACAAGCCGCTGGGCGAGGTGATCGCCGAACTCAATCGCTATCACGCCGGACGTATTCAAATCGCTGACAACTCGATCAGCGCTCACCCTGTGAGCGGCGTGTTCGATACGCGCAATCCCGTCGGCGTGCTCGATGCCATCGAGGGAACGCTCGGCCTGCATTCGACACGGCTGACGAACCTCCTGATCCTTCTTCATCGCTGACACGATTTTATTTTCATTCACGACCTCCCCGTTTGGCGCCGCCCGGCGTCACACCAATGAAGACCCTGTCTGCGGAAGCCTTGAACGGCAGCCGCGGCTGTGGGGGCTTGAGGGGTATATCGGGGGCACGGGATGCAAGCGAAGATCGTCAAGAGCAACCAAGGCGCGAACTGGAAGATGCTGGTAGCGGTTCTGACCGCAACGACAGCACTCTCGACAGTACTGATGCAGATTCCAGCGAATGCGCAATCCGCGTCTCGGGCGACGGCCGCCGCATCATCCGCCCGAAACTACGCGATTCCAGCCGGCCCGCTGGCCAACGCGCTCAATCGTTTCGCGGATATTTCGCAGCTCCAACTGCTCTACAGCGGGGAAACCACACGCGGCCTGCGTACCAGCGGACTCAACGGCACCTACACGTCGCAGCAGGCGCTGGCGCAACTCCTGAGCGGCACCGGACTCACGTTTCGATTCTCGGGCGGTTCGAACGTCACGATCGAGCGGCCGGGGGCGCCCGTCGCGGTCGGAGCAGCGCCGTCCGGCGCGATCTCGCTCGATACCATCGATGTGCAGGGGGCATCGTCGAGCGATCCCGGCAGGACCGAGGGGACGGGCTCCTACACACCGAGCGTGACCGCGACCGCGACGCGGTTTCAACTCACCCCGCGCGAAACGCCGCAGTCGATCAGCGTCATCACGCGGCAGCAGATCGAGGACTTCAACCTGGCCACGGTCGATGATGTCATGAACCGCACACCCGGCATCACCACGGTGACCTATGAGAACGAGCGCGTAGAGTACTATGCGCGCGGTTTCGCCGTCCGGAATATCCAGATTGACGGGATGCAAGGCGTCTACGATAGCGGTTATCCTGCGGGAGAGACGCTCAGCGACATGGCGATGTACGATCGCGTCGAGGTGCTGAAGGGGGCGAACGGCCTTTTGACAAACAGCGGCGATCCTAGCGCGACGGTCAACATGATTCGCAAAAGACCGACCCGGACCTTTCAAGGGAACACGATACTCAGTGCCGGCTCATGGAACACCTATCGCGGTCAACTCGACCTCAGCGGCCCGCTGAATCAAGAAGGAACAATACGCGGACGCTTCGTTGCCGCGCATCAGGACAGACAGTCCTACCTCGATCACTTCTCGAATAAAGGTTCGTTATTCTACGGCATCATCGAGGCCGACCTGACGCCGGATACGCTGCTGACCGTCGCCGCGGACTACCAGCGCCACGTTCCGAAGGGGTCATCCTACGGCGGGATCCCGCTAATCGACAGCAATGGAAATTTCAATGAGGTGCCGCGCTCATTCAATCCCGGTGCGCGCTGGAGCAGTTGGGAGCAGTATTCATACAGTGTATTTTCCTCATTAGAGCACCGTTTCGATAATGACTGGCGCGTCAAGCTGCAAGTCAGGCGCGCGATCAACGGTTATGATGCACCTATCGGGGCGGCAAGCATTGGCTATCCAAATCCCGCCGACGGTTCAGGAGTGTTTTTTGCGGCGAATTCGTTCGTCGGGAAAACGCAGCAAGATGTCATGGATATTTATGCGACCGGACCTGTGCATCTGTTCGGGCGCAAGCACGATCTGGTTCTGGGCGGACTCGTTTCCCGGCGACACTGGATAAACGAAAGCGCTGATCCTGAGATTGGCTTTAATACGAGCGTTGCAAACTTCTACAATTGGAACGGGGACTTTCCTAAGCCAGGGTGGCAAAATGAGACTTGGGGTGGCACTCTTGATCAAATCGCACACAATCGTGCGGCCTATGCCGCCGTCCGGCTCAATCCGCACGACCGGCTGAAGCTGATCGCCGGAACTCGCTTGGCGCGCTACGAGTCGGTGCAGAATTTTTTCTGGAATCCTGTGGAGGAACGCCTGAACAAGTCGGTCGTGGTGCCTTACTTCGGCGCGACCCTCGATCTCAACGAGCACATCTCGCTCTATGCCAGCCATACCGGCATCTTCCTTCCGCAATATGTCCAGAATGAACTAGGCGTGACGCTGCCGCCGCAGGAAGGTACGAACAACGAGGTCGGGCTTAAGTCCGCATTCTTCGACGGGCGCCTGAATGCAAGCGCCGCGTACTTTCATGTCAATCAGGACAATTTCGCGGTGCCGTCGGGCGGTAGGACGCCGTCCGGAACGCCGGCCTACCGTGCCGTGGACGGTGTCGTCACCAAAGGCTTTGAACTGGAGATTTCAGGCCAACTCTCGCCACAGTGGCAGATTCAGGCAGGCTTTACTCACAAAATCTCCCGGCGCGAAAACATCAAGGTGGGTACGCTGACGCCGGAGAACCAGTTCACCTTCTACACCACCTACAAACTCGATGGCGCGCTGGACGGCCTGACGGTGGGCGGCGGCGCGCGCTGGCAGGACATCACCTGGGGCCAGCTTGAGATTCCGCTGTGGAGCGGGAATTATCAGACCCATGTGGTCGCGGGCTATTGGCTGGCTGACCTGATGGCGAGCTACAAGTTCACCGACAATCTGTCGGCGACGCTGAACGTTCGCAATCTGTTCGATAAAAAATACTACAGCATGTTGGATTTCTACAGTGTCTACGTTTGGGGCGCACCGCGCAGCGTGTTTCTCAACGTGACCTACAAGTTCTGAAGGCGCTCAACCTCAACCCCACTTAGAAGCTCTCCAATCTATTGGGTTTGCGGATGAACTGACGGCGCGATAGACAACCTGTGCGCCAGCCCGGAGTGCGCAGACTGACACCGGGCGTTGGCGTCAGCGCCCGGTATCACCGTCAATGACCAGAAAACCTTCACTCTCGCGATTGCTGAACGTCCTGATGACGGATCACGCGCGCGTCGAGGGAGCGGTTCGCGGCCGGACCGGAGAGGTTGCCTCAGCCGATATCGTGCAGGAGACCTGGCTGAAGCTGGCCAATCATCAACCGGACAGCGCTATCGAAAATCCTTCCGCCTTTGTCCGTCGCGTGGCCAAGAACACGGCGACCGACTATCTGCGAAAGGAAAGGCGGCGCAGCACGCTCAATGCTGAGGTCCACGATCTTCTATACGATACCGAGGACGAGCTTTCGCCCGAACGGATCGTCATCGGCCGCCAGGCGGCGGCCATCGTGGGTGAAGCGATCAATTCGCTTCCGCCGCAGACCAGGCGCGTCCTGCTGATGTCCCGCTTCGAGGGGATGACGCACCGCGAAATCGCGTTGGAACTCGGCATTTCCGAAGCGGCGGTCTATTATCATATCCGCCGCGCCTTTGAGCATCTGGCGGCCGTTCGGTCCCATCTTCCGGATTGACACAAAAAATCTCCGGACGTGTTTGGGTCCATCGGCTTCTCGCGCGTCTTTAGGATAGAAGCGCTCCAGAGCTGTCTTCGCCGGTAAACCGATTCGCGAGACCATGGACGAGAGCCAAAATCCCGACGTCATCAGCGAGAAGGCCGCCAGGGACGCTCGCGACTGGGTGGTGCGCCTGTCGTCGGGGCGGATGACCGAAGCGGAGTTGGCGCGCTTCAAGGCATGGCGGGCGGCTTCGGAAGAAAACGCACGGGCATTCGTTCGCGAGCGGGCGTTCTGGCAACAGCTTGGCGCGCTCGATCTCCAGGCCGGGCAGCAGCGCCGGCCGCGACAGCCGGCCAGCCTTTCGCGGCGCGCGCTGGTCTTCGGCGGCAGCGCTGCCGTCGCGGCGTCGGTCGCCGTCGTCGCCGTGCCGAGGGGCAGGCTGCTCTGGCAGGCCGACTACCGCACCGCTGCGGGCGAACAGAGAGACGTTTCGCTCGCGGATGGGACTCGGGTGACGCTGAACACCGACTCCGCGCTCGCTGTCCGGTATCGTCAGGATCTTCGTTTTGTCGAACTTTTGCAGGGCGAGGCGATGTTCGACATCGGAACCGATGCCGATGCGCCGTTTCGGGTGTCCGCCTTCGGAGGAAACACCGATGCGATGGCGGGCAGCCTCAGCGTGCGGGCGTTGGACGAGGAGGCGACGGTCACCGTCATGTCCGGAGAGGCGCGCGTGGCGGCTCCGGCGGTGGAAGGCGCGACAGCGATGCCGATCATGGCCGCGATCACCATCAGGCCCGACCAGCAGACACGATACCGGAGAGGAGGATCGCCTTCACCGGCGACGGCGATCGATCCGGAGCAGGTCCTTGCGTGGCGGACAGGCCGGGTGATCTTCGAGGGCAGGCCATTCGCCGAAGCCGTTGCGGAGCTGGGGCGCTATGTGCCTGAGCCGATCGTGCTCGTTGATCGCAGCCGCAGCCATGATCCGGTCAGCGCGGTTTTCTCGATCCGCCAGGCGCAGGCCGCGGTTGCGGCTCTCGCGGAAACTCAGGGTCTCACGGCGCGGCGGATTCCCGGCGTGATGATCATCATCAGTTAGAATACTTTCATTCATAGAAAATAATCCCGGAAATCCCTTTAGGTGAAACGACCGCTCGCGCGTCTCTTGGGTGAAGGGGAGAGTCCGAACGACATCGATAGCCCTTCCTGGCGTTTTTCAACGACGCCTGCTGCGCATGATAGAGACGTGGGGCTTTTAATGTCTGCAAGGGGAGCGCGACGCCATTGCGAGCGTTGCAAGGTACGTGCGGGATTCACAAGAATACTGTTGCTGACGACGGCGTTGAGCACCGCGTCGATTGTTGTCTTCTCTTTGGCTGAACCCGCCGCGGCGCAAGCCAATGCCCGCAGCTTCAACATCGCGCCCCAACCGCTTGCATCCGCGCTGCGGGAGTTCGCCAATCAATCCGGCATGCAACTGGCTTACCGGACCACCGAGCTTCGCGGAATGAACTCGCCCGGCTTTCAGGGCTCGGCGTCGAATACGCAGGCGCTCGCCCGCCTTCTCGCCGGCACCGGCGTCTCCTACAACGTGAGCGGCGCGAACACCGTCACCATTCAGCGCGCGGCCGCACCCGCCGTCGGCGCAGCGCCAGCCGGCGCGATCGCGCTCGATACGATCGACGTGCAGGGGGCCGCGAATCCCAACTCCACGATGTCGCTGCCTCCGGCCTATGCCGGCGGGCAAATTGCGCGCGGCGGCCAGCTCGGAATGCTCGGCAACCGGGACATGATGAACACGCCGTTCAATCAGACCGTCTATACGCGCAAGCTGATCCAGAACCAGCAGGCCAGAAGCATCGGCGATGTGCTCAACAATGACCCGTCGGTGGTCAAGCTGTATGATTCGAGCGGAGGCTTCAGCCGAGATCAATGGTTCATCCGGGGGCGTGGCGCCAATTCTCAAAACACCGCTTTCGGCGGCCTGTTCGGCCTCGCAGGGGATAATGCCATAGCGGTGGAATCGCTGGAGCGGGTCGAGGTGCTGAAGGGCGCGAGCGCGCTGCTCAACGGTATCCCGCCCAGCCAGGGCACGAGCCTTGGTACCGTCAACCTGGTGCCGAAGCGCGCCGGCGACGAGCCGCTGATCGCGTTCACGCCGGAATACGCCATGAACAGCCAGTTCGGCGGGCACCTGGATGCGGCCCAGCGCTTCGGCGACAATAAGGAGTTCGGTCTTCGCTTCAACGGAGTGTATCGCAATGGCGACACTCCGATCAACCACCAGTGGCGCGAGACGATACTGACGACCCTTGGCCTCGATTATCGGGGAGAGAACTTCCGGCTGTCCGCCGATGTCGGCTATCACTATCAGCATGTGAAGGGGCTCCGGACTTCGTTGTCGGTTGCAGGCGACATTCCGGTTCCGAGGCCGCCTGACAGCAGAACCAATTGGTCGCAGCCATGGGAGTTCAGTAAAACAGAGACCAAGTATGCCACCACGCGCGCCGAATGGGACATCACCGAGAACCTCACCGCTTATGCCGCGGTCGGGCGCAGCACCGCTGGTGAGACGGCGGTGTGGAATTCCATGACGATTCTGGATGCCGCGGGCACGTTGTCGGCCCCCTCTGGTCCTAATGCGTTCACTTATTACACGCAGAGCAGCACTGCGGAGACCGGGCTGCGGGGGCGCGCGCAGACCGGTCCCGTGAACCACGCCGTGGCGCTGGCGGCGGGATGGGGAACCCAGGAGGTCTGGAACGGGTACTGGGGATCGCCGGCGCTTCCGGACTCAAACCTGTACAACCCTGTCTTCCTCCCCCGGCCGGACTTCGGCGTGCTTGCTCCGCCCGCGGAAGCGCCCCGGTCAAGCCGCAACGAAAACCTGGGCTTCGCGCTGGCCGACACCATGTCGATCCTGGACGAGCGCGTCCAATTGATGCTCGGCGTCAGGCACCAGAAGGTGAAGCAACACTCCTTCCTCAGCAATACGCTCTATAATGCGGACGCCCTGTCGCCGGCCGCCGCGCTGATCGTCAAGCCGCTGGAGAACGTTTCGCTCTACGCCAACTATATGGAGGCGCTCCAGGCCGGTGCGATCGCGCCGGCCAATGCTGTCAATGCCGGCGAAATCTTTGCGCCGTTCAAGACGAAACAACAGGAAGTGGGCGCGAAGATCGATTTCGGCCGCATCGCGGCGACGCTCGCCGCCTTCACCACGACACGGCCGACCTACGCTCGGGATCCGGCCACATTCATGTTCGGTGAGATCGGAAAGACACGCTATCAGGGGATTGAGGTGGCCGCCTTCGGCGAGGCGACCGAGACGCTTCGCTTCATGAGCGGTTTCACGTTCCTCGATACAACGCTGGTTGAAACCCCTGACGGAACCAACGTCGGTAAGTGGCTTCCGGGCTTGCCCAGATATCGCGCGACGCTCGGCCTGGATTGGGATACGCCGATCAATGATCTGGCCGTGGGCGCGTCGGGGCAATGGCAATCGTTCACATACCGGGACGCGCCGAACACCCAGAGAGTCGATGGCTGGTACCGGATCGATTTGAACGCGCGCTATACGATCAGGCAGCCGGGCTGGAAACCGATCATCGTCCGGGCAAGCATCCGTAACGTTCTGGGCAGGGACTACTGGGCGACTTCAAATACGTGGTACATGAATTTGAGCGAGCCGCGCACGTTCCTCCTGTCGACGACGTTTCAGTTCTAGAGCATTCTCGTTTCTGACTGAATCGGAAGCGGGGCTCTGGTTAGATTGTTGTTTTTACACGATTTTTTCATGCGAGCAGGTCGTCCATCCTCGGGTCGAGCCCGAGGACATGCTTCGCTCGAAAACGCTATAGGAACAATGGCGTCCGTTGTCGTGAAGCGTCCCCCAAAAAAAATTTGCAACGAGGGGTTCAAAAAACCGGTGCTCAAACGTCTTTATCATAGAGGAACACCTTTGGTCTCACGCAAGAGAATCTGCTCGATAAATTACTCGATCCGTCCATGAAGATCGGCACGTTGACGCCCGGTGCCGATCCGGGAGGTGATTACGCCTAGCGATTTTCGATCGGGCGGAGACCGCTCGCGTCGGCGCGAAAGAAGCGTTCATCAAGAATGCGCGGCGGTTGGTTGGCGAGACGACCAGTCCTAAGTTGCCCGCCGGCGAAACCGCAATACATTACTTCTTTTGGCGGCGCGAAGCCGATGTCTTTATCGGCTATTGTAGCTCGCATACAAAAATCGGCGTCGGCAATGAGAAGCCGTCGGATGTTCCGATCACGCGCGTCGAAGTGCCTCAATCTCTCGCCATGCCCATCGACTATGGGCTGACGATACCGGTAACAAGCGAGGATACGGATCGCAGGGAAGCCGCTTATCGCTTCGCGCTTTACCTGGTGTCACCGGATGCGCAGCGGCGCCTTCCGGAATATGGCTTCCTTGTAGGTGGTGGACTTTAGCGCCTCCACAACAGGCCATAATGCAGCTTCTCGCTGGCACAGGCCTGCGCGGACTGCCCCCGAAATACCGTCAAAGTCATTCCATGAACACCAACGTTGTTCTTGGAGAGGATATCACCCTCAACAGATATTTCTTGATTCTGGCCGGCGTGAACCGTTCCGCGATCCGACAATTACGCAAATACGGGCGCCGTTGTTAAACAACGGGCAGCAGCATCGACTGCTCAGTCAGCTTTGCGACCACGGACAAGACGATAAACGCCATAAGCAACTCCGAGAACCGGAAGCCCGGCAGATCCCATCAAGGGTCCTGGAGCTCCATGAACACCTCCAGGCTTCCAATCGTGTGGCGTCACCCCTTGAAAGGCGTCCATCGTCAACCCGCCATGATAGTAGACATATCCTGTCGCGGCGCTGATGATGACGGCCAGGATACAGGCAGTGATTTTGGCCAACAATGCGAACATCTCAAATCCCTCCGGAAAATCGTTTTTAGCGATCTGGACGAGGGAAAATTCAGCACCGAGAAAACTGTTCCAATTACCGAAAGCTATTTCAGGACTTGGCAGGCGCCCTATTGTGGTGGGTCAGAAGTTCGTTTCATTGCCCCACCCGAAGATCAGATCGCCGGCGCGATCAACCGTGCCGACGCCTTTGCGTCGCCGTGCCGGGATGAAATGGCGGAAACCCGTTACATCCAGGAGGATAGCCTTTATCGGATTCCGGAGTGTCGGTAAGTCGCGTATCGGACGGGGCTTGAACCGCTGTCCAAGATTCGTTTTCAAATTAGAGCATGGCTTTCAAATCGGCGATTCTAGCGAGTGTCGGTATCCGTAGCTGCGCTCCCGCGTATGTCGGCAGTGAAAAGCGGTTTCAATAAGAACAAAAATGGCCGGGATTACTTCCCGGCCATTTGCGTTCGTGAATCGGTATCAGCGCGGCGGGGGCGGCGCGGCGGAGGCCGTTCCGCCGTTCAGGAGCGGTGTGATGCGGCGCACGGTGACGCGGCGATTCTCCCGCGACGGACCCTCGGTCTCTACTTTCAGGTTCTGCTCACCGTAGCCTTGCGTCACCAGGTTCTCCGGCGGCACCTGGAATCGCTGGGTCAGTAACTCGGCCGCAGACTCCGCGCGGCGATCCGACAGCGACAGGTTGTCGACGTCGTTGCCGACCGCGTCGGTGTGACCCTCGATCAGGAACACCTCGCTCGGGTTGCGGGTAATCGCGCGATTGATGCCGTCGGCGATCACCTGCAGTTTCGATGCCTGATCGGGGGCGATGTCCCAGGATCCGGTTTCGAAGTTGATCGTATCGAGATCGATGCTTGGCATCCGCGCGCGTACCATCGGGCTGTAGCGGACTTCATCGAGCGTATAGGCGCGCTCGATCGGCTCCACCGGCGGCGCCAGCAGCGT
>CAZOOO010000027.1:0-10065 GCA_964581435.1 uncultured Hyphomicrobiales bacterium
AAAGGGTCAAAATCGGACGCCGATACAGGGTCAAATTTGCGAGCCGATTGACACTATTCCTACACTTCACTCTGTGGCTGGCTTCTCAATCTCTCTGCGTGGCATTCTTGATTATGAGATAGCATGAGGAATGTACGGTTCCGTGGGAGGCGAACTGCATATTGGCGTGGCGTGCGACATCGATCGCAAGTCGCTTTCAGAAGTAAGGCGGCCTGACTCGCGCCCACTTAAATTGCGAGGTATCGAAGTGTTGGAATCAGACCTCCTAACGCCAGAGGAAGTATCGAAGCGGTATCGTGACGAGATCAGCGTCGGTACGTTAAGGAATTGGCGCGGGATGCGGATTGGGCTTTCATTCGTCAGGATAAGAAAGGCGATTCTCCATCCGATCGAATCGCTAGATGCATGGCATCGGACAAATTTCGTGACCCGTCGTGCGCCAAAAGGAGGCACGGGGAATGCGAATGACGACGCGGGTTGACTGGAGAGATGTATATTAAGATACCGAATCGCTGCTCTCTAGTTATTGAGCACGCAGCAGTGTTGGTTTGATCTACTGACATATGTGACGGTCAGCCTAATGGGCCTCGTCCAGACCTGTCAGCATCCCGCTGTAATAATAAGCCGCTTCGCCGTGCGGCCTTTCCGTGGTCTCCGCATCTACAGCGCCGAATCTCGTTTTCCTGTTCAGGCAGCCGGCACCTCAGCAATCGGGCCGAGTGTATCGATGTCAGCGATCTTCTGAAACTCGCTGAGATAGTCTTGCTGGTGTGTCGTTAGCCAGCGAACGACGCGCTTGTTCGCAAGGAGCTTGGCAACATATCCACGCGCCACCGTCAGGTGCAAATTGTCGATGCCATAGGTTTCTTCGACCGATTTCACCTGGGTCTGAAGCGCTGCGAGCTCCCGTTCCATCCGGGCAATCTGTTGGCCTGAGGGGGTTGGTGTACCGCCTCCTTTTCCCTTCTTGGCGGTAACGAGCTGGTTCTCGGATGTGGTTAGGCGTAGCGCACGGGCGAACATGACGGTGAAGTTGTTCTGACCGATCATTAGATCGGCGGCTTCGATCTGCCTGACGGCAGACATTTGCCGCAGAATATCAAATACCTTCATCGAACACGGCGTATCCTTCAGTATTTCGGCAGCCTCGGGACTGATCCCTTCCAGCAACCTAAAACGCCGGAGTATGGATTCGACTTGAAGATTCAGCGCGTCGGCAATGTTAGCGGATGAAACACCGCGCTCCATCGCGCGAGCAATCATCCGGTGTTCTTGAATTGGCGGTATGCGATTGACGCGCTTGTTATAGGTATAAGTGTCGTCGTCCGTAGCTATGAGGCACTCGACTTCCTCGATGCCGAGTTCCTTCAACGCCTCGAGCCGCAGATGGCCATCGAGAAGAAACCAAACCTCTGCATTCTTGGCATCAGCCATAACGACAGGTGCTTCAATTAAACCAATTGCCTTGACGGAACTCAGAACCTGCGAATATGTCCGGCTCGCCCTAGCGCCATCCGGCAATATCTTGAGCGGAACGATTGCCGCTACGGGTATCGTTAGGAAGTCTTGATCGAAAGCCAAGCAAACATGACCATTGTCCTGGTCTTTCGATTCGTCAGTCATGATCGGCTCCTGATACTCGCACGGTGAGTGCGCGTGGCATGGTCGCTAATCCCTCCGCTCTCAACAAGTTGACGAAGCCATCACTGGCAAGCAGATCCTTCAGCGCCTCGACGATAAACAGCAATCGCGTCTGAGTGAAATCGGACTTCTTGACCAGGAGGCGCTGCTTCTCAGCTTCGCGCTGATAGACCTGCATGAGATCAGCAGCAGTCATCCTCCGGCTGTTGGTCTTCCGGCCCAGACGCCCAGCAGACAACCCTCCCTTGCGCGGACTCCGCATTCGCATATCGAGCATCCGTCGAACCGCAGCGAGTTTCTTGCCTCTGAGCTTGCCGGTCTCATAGGCGTCAAGGAGTAAGTTCTGTGTCTCTTCTGTTTCAGCTTTGGAGATCTCCATCGCCAAAGTGATCGGAATAAGCCCGGTTTCGACCGCAGCTACAAGCCGCTCCTCGCCGCGTTCGAGAAGTGAGGCGATCATGTTGACCCAAGATGCGCCGACACCGATCTTTTCGGCGATGGCCGCGTCACTGTAGCCGCGAGATCGCAAAGCTCCGATTTCTCGCATGAGATCAATGGGGCGCGGTGTCCGCCGAGCAATATTCTCGACCAGACTCATTACGAGACATTCGCTCTCGCTGGCCTCGATCACGACGGCCGGTATCTCGGTCTGGCCGAGCATCTGAAAGGCCTCCAGTCGCCCCTCACCACAAACGAGATCATATCGAAGGCCGCCAATTCCATCACGGCGACTCACAGTGATCGGCCGCTTCAAGCCAATGGCTTCGATATTGTTCACGATCTCTCGATGCTGGCGTTTGTTGCGCGCGCGGGGGTTCAAAACCGTGATCCGAGAGATGGGAATCATTTCGATTCGGTTCGGACGGGCGACAGGCATCAGGCGGCCTCCGACAGGGGAATAGGTATTGCGATGTCGTAGAGGAGATCGAGGTCATCAAAGCGGTAGGCGTCGAGATCAAAGGCGTTGTCTTCCATCAGTCGAAGCTTGTTGGAGAGCATGTCGATGCGTGGGAACAGAAAGTAGTCGAGCGGCGTCCGATTCCTACCATCCATACGTACAACTATCGTGATGTCGGGCCGGAGAGAGGTATCGAACCGCAAATTCCAGCGCCAAAGCCCAGTCGGCGTTTCTATACAGCGAGCGACCACTACCGAAAGGCTGAACTCGTCGTTGACGATTAGCTGGTCAGTCTGGAAATCCTGCCAGACATCGCTGCCTGTCGCGCGCAGTCCGTCAAGCACCTCGCGGAGAATGCTGGGATGGAGCTTGCGCAGCTCCCGGTTGACTTCGACGTAGCGATAATCACGATCCGGCGAGAAACCAACAAGATGATAGGCCCGAAGCAAGCTCCCGAAACGGGAGCTATAGGCACTGCTGGACGGCAGGGCATCGCATTCGTCGATGACGATGCCCGACAGCAAGCCTTTCTGGTGGTAAAGATCCTTCAGTGATTGCAACATCTCGCAGTCGCTCAGGCGAAACGAGCGGGCACTGATTATGGTTCTTGCAGCTTCGAACAGTTCGCGTTCGACAAGAGCCTTGAATGCACCTTGTGCTTTGATCCACATCTCTGGTTCGTTGCGAACGCGCTTCTTCTTCAGCTTGAAGGAACGTCGATTCCATACGTTGTCGCCGGCATATTTCTCGTTGATCAGAAGCTGATGAACTGTCCCTCTGGTCCATGACCGCCCAAAGTCTGTCAGAATCCCCCGCTCATTTAGATCGGATGCGATCTCGTTCTCGCTACGTCCTTGATGCACGAATGCCTGGTAAATATTGCGGACCAAGTTGACTTCTTCCTCGGGACCGAGCGTGAGGATCACCCGATCAGTCTGGATACTCTTGTGCTGACCCCGCTCAAGCACGCCTTTAGTGACACCATGCTCATCGATTAGGGTGCGGCGCAGGCCAAAGCCCGCTGGGCCTCCTTGACGATAGCCCTTTTCTATCAGTCTCCCCTGGCCCGCGAATACCTTCGTCGAAAGCTCACGGCTAAATTCGCCAGCCATTGCACGCTTGACACCCTTGACGATGGTAGAGACCGGGCTCCCATCGTTCTCGAATTGCTCGGCACAGTACTCGACCGAAATACCCGCGCGGCGGCAGATATATTCGTAATAAGCGCTTTCGTCGGCATCCTGAAATCGCCCCCAGCGGCTGACATCATAGACAAGAACCACCGTGAAATTGGTTTTTCCGGCCTGCACATCTTCGATGAGCAGCTTCAGCGCGTCGCGTCCCTCTATCTTGAGGCCGCTTTTCCCGGCATCGGTGTAAGTCCGAACAATCTCGATACCGCGAGCTTCCGCATATTGCTTGATCGCGTCTGACTGGTTTTCCGTCGAGTACTTCTGATGATCCGTCGACATGCGAACATATTCGGCAGCTCGAACAGGATGTTCCGGCCGTTCTGACGAATTGTCGTCGTAAAATTTCCGAATCGTCACATCTTGCCCTTCCTGAATTCCGGCTGCGGTAGTTCGGGCGAACTACCGTCATAGCGCATGACAGGTTTCTGTCGGCGCTCCGCGCTGAAGCCAGTCTAACTGCGGAGGAACGGAAGATGTTGCCGAAAACGGGCAGGAGGCGACCCCAATGGACCGGTGTCCTTAACGGACGAGAGATTTATGCCAGGACCATCGCCGAGCTTCTACGTAAGGAGCATGGTGATAGCCATCGCGCAATCAAACAGCTTATGCGCCAGACCGACGCGAGCGAGAGAACCGTCAAGCATTGGCTCTCAGCTCAGCATGGCCCGGATACGGTGTATTTCCTGCGTCTTGTGTTTACATCTCCCGTCATCCGGGCATTTGTTCTTGGCCTGATCGAAGGCCCCACAGCGAGTCCGCTTAGGAATCCCGTGGATCGCTTTTCGCTCGCTGCAACTAGAGAGGCGTATGTCGCTGGTGAAGCCAATGGCGGAAGGCCGGCAACCGACGCACGAAAAAATGACCCTGAACGTGTCCCCAAACGTGACCCTATAAATGTCCCTGATCCAATCGAACTCAGTGAGCGACAGCGGTGGTTCTTAATCCGAGTCGCCGAAGGAGGCCGGTGCGGCGCCAAGGAGATCGTGGCTGTATGGGGGGTAAGTCTGAAAACCGCACGCCGAGACATACATGGCCTTCAGCGGGCCGAGTTGCTGGAATATGTAGGATCACGCAGGAAAGGGCGGTATCAACGAACTTAGATGATCACAGCCAAGTGAGGTCCCAGCATGCTCTATCAAATCGTTTATCAGCAGACGACGGAAGTCATTCACGTCCGATCCTGCCCGCGGCTACACGAGCATTGAGTCCTTGCTGAAAAGCTACATGACATTGACGTGGATGTGCAGCTGGTGAGCTATGACAGGCTTCGGCACGGTTACGGGATTTGCCAGCTCACCGCGTTGACTATGCGGCTCTTCTCCAATAGCCTGAACGTATGGCGTAGTAGCCAAGGCGGCGGGGGCAAAGTACCGGACGTTTATGACGTCGATGGCGCGTTCGCTCGAAAGAGCAAGCGTGATGGTGGGCTGGATTGAAACCCATCCTAACAGAATCCCTGACTCGCAGTCCCCTGCCGCCGACCTACTTTGGGTTGGGGCAATGCAGAACGCAATAAAGCACGAAATTAAGAGACTTGCTCGGAAAGCCTTCTTAACGGAAGTCAAGCAGGCGGAGATTGAAGAGAAATACCGGGATCAGTTCGAAAAGCGAACAGGACAAAAGCCCGGCATACCAGATCGAAGAAAGAAGCCTGGTAAACCAAGGCATTTCGACCCGCGATACTGCTCTCGCAACGCAAACTTTCTTGCAAAAACGATCTGGCACAAGATTTTGGAGGGCATTTACGAGCCTGCTGCCGCGATAAATTATCAGATCCCCAAGCCGGATGGCAGCAAACGGTCAATAATGGCATTCTCAATTCCAGACGCCGCATTGGCCAACGTGGTGCTTCGTCGCGCAAGAAGCAGGAATACGAAGCGACTATCCCCATCATCGTACGCTTATCACCCCGAAAGAAACGTATTCGACGCGGTCCTCGCGCTGAAAGAATTCGAGAACGACGGCAAGCTGTTTGCGGTTCAGATCGATTTCGAAAAGTACTTTGACAACATCCCAGCCTGGTATCTCAAAAAGAAAATCGACGATGAAAGCCAAGTGAGTTTAACGCCGCATGAGCGGCATGTTTTCAAAGCGTTCATTCACCACAAATACGCCGCACACGACAAAATTGATACTGGCCCATTCCTGCGAAGACACAAAGGAACGCCGCAAGGCTCCTCCGTCTCGCTCCTTCTCGCGAATCTCGCCAATCATGATCTCGACGTGAAACTTTCTGCCTCGTCCGGCCGTTTCGTGCGCTTTGCGGACGATGTAGTCGCACTCTGTAGCGAATACATTGAAGCTCAAAAGATCGAGCAATGCTTTGTCTCGCACTGCCGCACCAGCGGACTCGTGCTAAACGCTAGAAAATCGCCCGGCATCGCAATAATCTCGCGCAAGCAGCAGGAGCTGCGTACGTATCCTTATTTCGATTACCTTGGTTATCGCTTCTCGCAGTCCGGCTTATCGATGCCTAAGAAAACCGTTGATCGTATCAAGACGCGCGCCTCGCGTTTAATCAACTTGTACCTCATTCAATACCTCAGCGAAGGCTACAACCCAAACCGAGCCAGCACTACGCCGGCACAATACGATTGGGATCTACTCGGCTTGATCTACGAGCTTCGCCGCTCCCTATATGGCGGTCTTTCAGAGGCAGACCTTTCCGATTTCATACATTGCGGAGAGCGTCTCCCAAAAATGAAAGGACTCATGGGTTTCTACTGTCTTTTGGACGATCCAAAGCCGCTCCAAGCAATTGATGGGTGGCTTTTGAGTGCTGTACGCCGAGCAATGAAGCACCGCAATATGCTTCTTAATCACCTACACAACGCCTACTGTCCAACCCCATCGAACAAAGAACTCGCAACGGGATCGTGGCTCGATCCCAAAGCGTGGCGCGACGAGGAAGCTCCAGAATCCAGGATGCCGAGCCTTATGCGTGGGTGGAGAGCTGCCAGAAAGCACTTCTTCACGTTTGGTTTGGAGCAAGTTCAAGCCCCAAATTACGGTTTTTATAGCGATCTGGAGTCTTTGTTTAACGATTATTAGCGTGCTGACGAGAGCGAGTATATTCGTCGGCACGTCACACTTACAACGTGAGGGGCCAGGAGATGGACACCATGCCCCAGTAAAGTCTTGGTATCCAAGACCAAGATCTCCTTGAAGACGGCCCTCAGGCGTTTCCGAATGCAGAAATGCTTACGGATGCGCGTCAGGAGTGGCCATTGCTGCTTCCATGCCGGATTGTATTGCGACAACTCCTGTCACGAGCTCAGCGGCGGGCAGCGGGCTCTTCCTCGGTCACAGGTGCGACGTCCTCTGGTCCCATCATCATCTCGTAGTGCGCACCATGATTGGTCGATCCTTCGGTAAGGGAGAAACGTACACGGTGACACTGGTACTTGACAGTTTCTTCCACAACCACCACCTGAGCGAGCTCAAGCAGTGGTTGCGGGGGATGAAATCCGGGGGCTGTTCGGGCGATGACCCGCCCAACCCACGTCCTGCGTCTCGCGATGTGCAAGGATGCCTTTGGCGAGGGAGAGCTCGACACGCTGGCGGGTCTCGGCTGGACGATCATCGACTGCTGCGCATCCGCTCAAGCATAAGCACTCGCCCTTTTGTGCCCCATTCCGGACCGGCGATTACCTCCTACCCCTCCAACGACATGCTCTTGCGACATCCATACACGTCGAGCACTAAGAAGCGACGCGCACAGCCTGTAAACGAATGGCTGCCTTTGGGATACTGCGAGGTTGCGGAACGACCGATTTAGGGGGCGGTGGTGAAAAATTCAAAGCGGGCTGGAAAAGCACAAATCTTGAAAATGGGTTTCAGAAATTTCTGTGCGGCCAGTCCTGTTTTCGAGTGAAGAAATAGGCTTGCCACTTGTGCAGACAGAAAATTTGAAGTGATGCTTGTGCTTCAAACTCTGGCCAGCGGGGTATGTATGTCCGTTCTAGATATTCCTCTCAGAAAGGCGCTGCAATTGTTCTATGCGCCACAGTCGTTACGGCGGACTATTTTGAAGGAGGATATCCGACTCGACCGCAGAAAAGAAACCGGCGGCACTAGAAGCAGAGGCGGCGATTTCTACTTGCCTTTCTGGTCGGATGTCAAAAGGCACATATCGGGCGACGGCGATCTAACGCAATTGACGGATGACCGTATAAAGTCAAACAAGAATTTCAAGCGACTATATCCGCTTCTGAAAGACGGCATCCTCGAATTACTCAGTGCGAAATTGCGTTGGTCAAACGAACCAGTCGAGATCGTCCCCCAAAGTGTACACGGTAACCTGCGAATTGAGGACCTAGGTGGCACAATTCGAATAAGGGATGCGCTCAACGCGCGCGTTAGGGGAGAATATACTCGCGTCGTGTACCCCTACTTCAGCGAAGAACCGGCGCTCCCCGAAGAGGGCGGAAGATTGGGCTTATGGGTGATGCAGCAAGCCCTGACAAAACTCGATCCAGATGACATGCGTGTTATCGACGCCCTTCGTCGGACATTCTTCTCTCCACAAACGACGCCGCTGCAAGGCAACGAAGAGGCAGTTTTCCGTAAAAATTACCAGTCGTTGATCGGCGAGTGGGAGTGTCTAAAGCATGAATGAGAGGTCGTAGGTTATCGAGTCCAATCCACTCGGTTGGCTTCCGCATACAGCTTGGACGCATACGCTTCGTCCACTTGATGCGCGAAGACAATCAAACCGAGGATATGTCTGCGCATACCGATCTTCGAAGCGAATCCGCGTTTCGCGCGGTGGCGTTCAGAGCCAATGCTCTCGTGATTCAGCGTGTAGAGGTAGGATTCGATATTGTTCCTGAAGGCTTTCGTGAGGGGTGGGCGCCCGGTGTCGACGGTCACGCCCAGCATGATTTTTCTGCCAGGAGGCACGACGTCGCCTTCTGACGATGGGGGACCAAGCCGGACGTCTCCAGCACTATCTCCACCTACTTGACTAGGTGCATTGCTTGGCCGCGATTGGATGGTCCGACGCGCGAGAACACAGATCGTCTGGCATAGCGCGTGTAGGTCCAGTTTTCAGATGCGGCGAGTTGGTTAGCTGAATGTCGAGGATCGCTGATGCGAAGTTGGCAAGCACCGGGCTGGTCGGCGCACCTTGCGGCAGTTGCCCCATGGGATGCATGCGATATGGCTGCGCATCCGCGCCCCCCAACCGATGCCTTGGATCACTTCGCGAATGGGTCGGCAATCGCGTGCAGATGCGTGCCATCTGAAACGAGAGCAAGGCTCCGTAGCCGAAGCTGCAGAAGACTTATACGCGGCGTCCTCATGGATTGATTCGAAGAAGCCAGTTGGCACCGACATGACGTCGGTAAGTCCGCTTTGCGCCATGACGAGCAGTCGCCTTCTTCCGCACAGTCTCTCGGTTGAGAACACATGCTTTCGTAGCAACTTATCCGCGTTTCCAACACGGTCCACAGCCGTTATGATAGCGACAAAGGGCGGATCCTATGAGAGTAACTGTGGGCACTAGTATATTCGTCGGGTTGGTGATCGCCGCCTTGGTCGGCTCTGCTGCGTGCGCCCAGGATATCCCCTACGATATCAATCAGATTCAGCGTGCTCTAGTCGCCCACGGGTACAACATCGGCTCGGTCGATGGCCTTTGGGGACGCCGATCCATCAATGCCTTGGCGGCGTTTCAGAAGGCGCACGGGTTTCGGGCTACAGGCGAACTCAACGATGTCACAGTGAAGAGGCTGCTGGAGTCGCCTCAACCGCAGGCAGCTACGCCCGCATTGCCTCCGACAACTTTCCCCACTATCGGCCCACCCTCTCCGACCTCCCCACTGCTGCCCAGTCCCGCTTCATCGCAGGCGGTGATGGTCGAGCAGACCTTGCCAGCGCCGCTGAGCGAGTCGACGTCTCATCCGCCTGGGCCTGCGGTCCCGTCGGCCGTGATCTCTCCGCCCAAGGTCATATCTATGTCGATATCATCCCAGTCGCTCGAGGCGATACGCGCTGGGGCGCTGGCGGCCGGAGCAGTAGCCATCGCCATCGCGGTGATCTTTCTGTTTGTGCGGCGCCGTCGTACTGCCCAGATAGTGCAGAATGCGAGCGCTTCGTCCACGGGCCACGTAAGCATAGCCACGAACACTCGACTCTCCCCTCCTCCCACAAGCAAGAGCAGTGGTGCGCATCCTGAGGTCAATCAGCCGATAAAGCCCGTGACTTCCAATGTTGAAATATCACCGGATCTCACGGCATCAATCGCCGCTCATAACGCCAAGGTCGAAAAAGCTATCACGGCAAGACTTGCAGAAGACGCGGGCCTGTCCGCGGTGGCGGCCGCCGTGAATT
>CAZOOO010000027.1:10165-21470 GCA_964581435.1 uncultured Hyphomicrobiales bacterium
GCGGGCCTGTCCGCGGTGGCGGCCGCCGTGAATTTGGAAAACTCAAATAGGGACTCATCCCTTCTTGCCAAGGACAGCACACGACCGATTGCGCTGAAGGAGAGCTTGGCAGCGCACAATGCGGGCGTGGACCAAGCAATCCGCGACGCCCACAAGAAGAATAAGGATCAGCCTTTTATCGAGCATCCGGCCAGGCGTCCGAGCCAAGACAATTCCCTACAGTTCGAAGGCTGGATACCTGCAAACCAGTCCGTCACAGTAGGCAACCACGTCATTCCGGGCGGCCTCATCTATGTCGGCAACCGCCTGCCGCAAACCGCTCATGTCCATCGGGCCGAGAATTGCCTCATAAACCCAAGCCTTGCCATCGCCAGTCGCGGCGATCCCGGCGGTCATACGATGGGGTACTGGCCATCTTACTCTGAGATCACCGCGGAGGCCCGCCGATCGTATTTGGATTGGCTGGCAGGATCGCGTTCGGATCCGTCAACCTATATCGGCTACGTTTTCCTTTACTTCTATGGTCTGGAACGGCGGCTGATGCTGGAGAAAGGCGCGCCGGACGCGAGCCTCATCATCGCCGAGGTCCGTCGATTGATACGGATATATGGTAGCCATAGTTCGTTTCATCGCTATGCGCAGGAACTCCTGTCCGCCTATGAATTGCAGGAAGCCCGTGAGCCTGAGACCGTGGTCCCAAACGTGGATGCTAATGGCTACGAAGTGCCTCTTTCCATCAAGGCGGCCTTGGGAGCTCGCGTACGCGACGGCCAACCGATCGAGGCTGATCTCCTGCTAGCCTATGCCATGTCGCACCCCGAGACCAGCGTACGCACCCCTGCCAAGCGCGCTCTCAACGAGTTGCGTCAGCTCTTCGCACAAGAGCTCAGTAAGCGTCATCCTGCCGGCTTCGTCATCTCGGCGAGCCGGGCCAAAAAGCTCATGGCGAGCTACCGCGCATGCAGCGGGACGTTTGAGGTTGAGATTCGGCCTTATGGTGGCGAGCTTCCGGACATTTCCGGCTACAGTCGACTGCTTAACGTGGGTCGTGAACTGCTGGAAAGCTGCACCGCGCAGCTTGAAGCCTATAGCCGAGCCCTGGGTCGTGCTTCTGGTCCTACACCCACACTGGCCGTTCTGTCGCGCTTGCCATCCAGTCTACGCCGGCAGCATGCTGACCTTATGGCGGCGGCATCCATGAAGACACTCGACTCCCTTTGTGACAACGCCACGCCACGTGATCCCGAACAGCTGCTGTCACTGGTTGGTACGGCTGACGGCACCGACGTCAATCGCGCGAAGCTCCGAGAATTGGCCGGAATCCTGGCCGCCTTTGGCTATGGCATCACGGCAGATCCCACGTTCGCGGTGCGAACCACAAAGGCTAACGAGCCCGTTGTTGTTTTCCGCCTCGTTTGTCCTGTTGACGCTTCCACGGATCTCGCTCCTACGCCGCGCTATGCCCAGGTCCAGGCCACGCTCATGCTCGCCCTTCTCGTGGCAACGGCTGATGGGACGCTCGACGATCGTGAGCGGCAGGGTCTTATGGCTCGCGTCGATGCCGCGACAGAACTTCCAGAAGACGAGAGACGGCGCTTGGTGGCCGAGCTTGTGGCGCAAGCGAGCACGCCCGGTCGAGCGACGGACTGGATGAAGCGCCTTAAGGATCTCGAGGCGACCGATAGCGAACGTGTCGCTGATATCCTCGTGGCCGCCGCCGCTGCCGACGGGCGCATCGACCCGAGCGAGGTAACACTCTTGGAAAAAGTGTTCGCCCGCCTCGGTCTTGAGGCTTCCGCGTTATACACGCGGCTGCATGGCAGTATCGCTGCTCCGACCGGAGGGCCGGACGATGATTTGAAAATCGTTCTGCCGGCCGGCAAAGCGCCAAAGACAGCATTTATTCCTCCGCCACCTCCCGCGGATGGTGGTGGTCGGGCGGTTCGTGTCGATCTCTCCCGTCTTGAAGCCATCCGCCGCCAGACGCGATCGGCATCGAATGTATTGGCCGATATCTTTGCCGAGGAAGAGGACACGCCGGAACCGGAAGCAATCGCTCAGGACGTCCCTGACCCGGCGGAGGATGCCATTTTCGAAGGGCTTGAGGGCCGTTACGGATGCCTGCTCGCGGACCTCGCCGAGCGGGACGAATGGACGTCGGCTGATTTCGAACAGCTGACCCGCCGGGCAGGGCTCATGCCCGCTGCGGCACGTCAGGTCCTGAACGAGTGGTCTTTCGATCGTTTCGACGAACCTGTCCTTGAAGGTGAAGACATCATCATCGTCAACCGCTATCTCTTGCCGCAACCCAGCCTCACCTCTCCGTCTGTTTCCTTTGTTGATTCACGAGCCTCCGCATGAGCCAGAAAGCGTCTCTCATCCGCCCCCGCGACCGCGACACCATTCTCAGCGCCTTGCGTGCCGGCGTCGTCCCGCGTGTCGGTCTTCATCATATCCAGGTTGGACGACAGCGCGAAATCGAGGCCATGATCCGGGACATCGATCGGATCGCCGATGGTGGCTCCAGTATCCGCTTCGTCATTGGCGCCTACGGCGCAGGCAAGACGTTCTTCTTGTTCCTCGTCAGGCAGATCGCACTCCAGCGCAAGCTCGTGGTCTGCCAGGCCGACCTGGCTCCTGACCGGCGCATCCATGCGACCGGCGGACAAGCCCGCACACTCTACGCGGAGCTCACGAAGAGTCTGGCGACGCGCGCCATGCCCGATGGCGGCGCATTGCGCGGTGTGCTTGAAAGCTTTGTCCAGAAAGCCAATGAACGAGCGCAGGCCCACGAAATTCCGATCGAGAGCGCCATCCGCGAAGGGCTCGGCGATCTCCGCGAAATGGTGGGAGGCTATGATTTCGCTACTGTCGTCGCAGCCTATGCGCGCGGCTATGAACAAGGCGACAGCAGCCTACAGGATTCCGCCCTGCGGTGGTTGCGGGGCGAGTACACGACCAAGACCGAAGCCAGAGCCGATCTCGGCGTGCGGACCATCATCGACGATACGATGGTCTACGACGCGCTGCGTTTGCTTGCCCGCTTCGTTCGGATTGCCGGCTTCGCAGGGCTGCTGGTTTGCCTGGACGAACTAGTCAACCTGTACAAACTGCAAAGCGCACAGGCTCGCAAGCAAAACTACGAGCAGATCCTCCGTATTCTCAACGACGTTTTGCAGGGGACGACCGAAGGGCTCGGGTTTATCCTGGGCGGAACGCCGGACTTCCTGCTGGATACCCGGCGCGGCCTCTATTCCTACGAGGCGCTGCAATCCCGCTTAGCGGAAAACAGCTTCGCTACCGATAGGCTTGCCGACTATACCGGCCCGGTCATCAACCTGCCGAACCTGACTCCGGAGGAACTCTTCCATCTGCTCGAGCGACTGCGGGATGTGTTTGCAGCCGGCCGGGCCGAGGATTGGATTGTGCCTGACGAAGCGCTGCACGCATTTATGGGGCATTGCGCCAATCGAATCGGTGAAGCCTACTTCCGCACACCTAGGAACACTATCAAGGCGTTCGTTGACCTGCTGGCCGTGCTCCAGCAGAATCCAGAAGCAGATTGGCGCGCTCTGCTTGGTAGCATCGATGTCGCCGAAGATCGTGGCGAACTACTGGAGCAGGAAATCATCACAGTCGAGGGCGATCCGGACGACGAACTTGCGACCCTCCGCCTTTGACCAACTGGCCCCGCCGGTCCGTCGCTGGATCTGGCAGCAGAAATGGGCGGCGCTGCGCGATGTCCAGGAAAAGGCCATTCCTGCCGTTCTGGGCGGGGGTGACGTCGTCATCTCCGCGCGCACTGCCGCCGGCAAGACCGAGGCTGCATTTCTGCCGCTACTTTCACGGCTGGTCGAAAGCGAACAGACAGCAGACGGTTTCGCTGTTCTGTACATCAGCCCGCTCAAGGCGCTGATCAACGACCAGCACAGGCGTTTAGAGAGCCTTTGCAAAGCCTGCGACGTTCTCCTGCACAAATGGCATGGCGATGTCGATGAGAACGCGAAAGCGCGCGCGCGAAAGAGACCATCGGGGATAGTCCTGATTACGCCGGAGTCGCTTGAAGCCCTCCTGGTCCGACGTGGTGGCGAGGTTTCCCGCCTGTTCAGCCGGCTTGATTCAGTCGTTATCGATGAGTTGCATGTCTTCATCGGCACTGAACGCGGCATGCAATTGCAGTCGCTGTTGACCCGCATCGAGATTGCGACCGGACGCCAGCGCATCGACCGCATCGGGCTGTCGGCCACGCTGGGCGACATGAAGCTTGCGGCGGAGGCTCTGCGCCCCGGCGATGGCCAAGCGGTTACGATCGTTGAAGGCGCCGATGAGGGCAACGGCCTCAAGCTTCAGATACGAGGATACAAGATTCCCACGTCTGGAATAGCCGTAAAACCTCCAGAGGATGACGCGGTAGCCGAAGAGTCTCCCGAACCTTTTGATGTATCGGGTGTCCCGGATGCTCTTGCCAACGATCTATTTCGCATTCTTCGTGGCCGCAGCAATCTCCTGTTCGCCGGTTCGCGGGCAAAAGTCGAAACCTACACCGACCGGCTTAGCGCCATGTGCCGCGAGGAGAGGCTGCCAAACGAATTTTTCGCCCACCACGGCAACCTGGCTAAAACGGTCCGCGAGGAAGTCGAAATTCGTTTGAGGGACGACCCGCGTCCGACGACCGCCGTGGCTACCATGACCCTTGAACTCGGTATCGACATCGGCGATGTGGCGACGGTCGCCCAGATCGGACCCGGCTTTTCCGTTGCCTCGTTGCGCCAGCGGCTCGGGCGATCCGGCCGCCGGGCGGGTAAGCCAGCAATTCTGCGCATTTTCGCTCCTGAAGTCTCGGCGGGGCCCGGCAGTCACCCGATTGACCGGCTCTATCTCGATCTGGTGCAGTCGATTGCGATGGTGGAATGCCTTCGCGAGGACTGGTGTGAACCGCCAACCGATGCTGGTCTCCATCTTTCCACGCTGATCCACCAGGTTCTCGCGCTGATCCTGCAGACCGGAGGTCTGAATCCTCTCGTGGCGTGGGAACTGCTGTGCAATCGCGGCCCCTTCCGGGGCGTGGGAAAAGCGGTTTTCGCCGACGTATTGCGTTGCATGGCAGCGCCTGCATGTCAGCTTATCGAACAGTCTCGGCAAGGCATGTTGATGCTCGGCGCGACGGGTGAGAAAGTTGCCGAGTCCTATGAGTTCTATGCGGTATTCATGTCAGAGGTGGAGTATCGCATCGTCCACGAGACGCGGACGCTTGGCACTTATCCCATCGATGCACCGGTTACCCCTAACGAGACTCTGATCTTCGCTGGGCGCAGATGGCGGATCGTCTCGGTCGATGACGACGCGCGCGTGATCACCGTGAAGCCGACACGTGCAGGAAAACCACCATACTTTACGAGTTCCGGCGGCGGCATTCATGACCACATCGTCGGGAAAATGCGCGAGATCCTTGCCGGTAGCGAGAACTACTTCTATCTCGACGAAGTGGCTGCACAGCTGCTCGGCGCTGCCCGCAGCGCCTTTCGCGATTTGGGATTACACGAGCGCAGCCTGCTTCCCTGCGGCGACAACGTGCTGATATTCCCGTGGGTCGGCACGAAACGGCTGAAGACACTCCTTCTGGCGTTATTGGCTCGGCAGCTGAACGGAACGGCCGCCTGGCACGCGATCGAGATTCTGGCCGCTGGATCCAACAGCGTCAGACGCCATCTGGAAGATATAGCCGCCGATCAGAATCCCGATGCAATGCGACTGGCCGATCATCTAGCCCGGCCGCAGCTTGCGAAATTTGATTACGTCCTATCGCCGGAGCTCATAAATCTTGTCACTATTCGCGAACGCCTAGATGTCGCAGCACTGCCATCCATTGCGGCCAAAGTCTTGACCCAGCGCGACAGTTCTCACTAGCAGCCGCCTTCCCCGTCACCGACTAATCGTTTGTCCTGAAATTCAGGCTCCGGACGACAATGTTCGTCGCTACACTGTAGAGCAACCCGAGCTTTGCTGAAGCATGCTGCTTTGATCGTTTTCTAACGGGCAGCATCAAGGAGCCAGAAGGCCGCGTTGATATACTAATCATTACAGCAAAACAGGCGCGAAGACCGTCTATCTCGGCGAAGCCACCGTTGCATTGTTGAGGGCGCTGCCACGCATGGATGAGAATCCCTATGTTATCGCCGGCAAAAACAAAGGCGCTCACCTGACCGATCTTCAGCATCCGTGGCAACGTATCCGCAAAGCTGCTGGCCTCGAAGAAGTCCGTATCCATGACCTACGGCATACCTTCGCCTCCGGCGGCCTGCTGGTAGGCGAGGGCCTGCCAATGATCGGCATGTTGCTCGGCCACACCCAGGTTCTGACCACAGCACTCTATGCTCACCTTGCTGATGCGCCAGTCAAAGCCGCTGCTACGCACATCGCCGAAACCGGCAGCATCAGAAAAGCCGAGATCGACCGCATAGCCTCGACATTCGATTATGGCAATCTGGAGCGGGCGCTGCCTAGCTGAATGCTCTGTACGTCAGCCGGCAAAGACCGGCAGATCGGGCCCGGTCTCGCCGTGCCCAAGTCGAGCGCCTGGGGCGCAGCCGCATTCAGAACAATCCATATCTGTGCGCGGCGTTGACAGGGACATAGTGCGGGTGCGGCCGTCATACCGCGCGTAGTCGAGCGACAGACCGGGATGGGTCAGTCCCGTCATGAAGTGCATGAAATCGTCGCAGGCGTGGGCTGCGCCGACGGCGTTGAGTGTGATAACGCTTGGCGCGACGACCGCTTCGTCGTCGACATAGCGCTGACCCTTGCGCTCCTTACCTGTCTTCGCCTCGTCGGCTAGTTTGGCAGGATTGATGAGCTGGTTGCACCACATGCAATTCATAGCCGGCCGGAGTGGGCGAACAACGCTAAAGATGTCGGTCAACGTCCCCTCCGAACCGACGGAGATCTTGCTACCGATCTGCACGCCGGGGACCAGATACTGCTGGACAATGGCGTTCACGAGCAAGCGCGCTCTCATCTCGTCGGCGGCCAGGAAGATGTAGTCGCACTCCATGACGTTGGCAGCGGAGACAGGATCAAGAATATTCCGCGCCATCACCTCGATCCGCGCCGCAGGGTTAGCTTGCCGGATGACGCGACGCGCGATATCGACCTTGCGCGTCGCCCGTTCCAGCGCGAACCGGCGTAACCATGCCGGTGCCGCGCTGCTGCTAAGCCTCCACCAGACATCGCTATGGCGAGCGCCTACTACGCGGGGGATATTGCTGGGATCGAGCCGGTCCGGATCGATCAGCACGAAGGTTCCGACACCGAGGCGCGCCAGATATTCGGCGACGAGTGAGCCGACGCCGCCAAGACCGATGATGGCGACCCTAGCGCCGCCGAGAATGGCCTGGCCGGCATCGCCGAAAAGCCGCGTCTGACGGTCGTAGCGCGGATCGGCGCCCGCCGCGCACGCAATCGGTGCGGGTCTGATAATCCTGCGCCGGCGGCCGATGATTTCGGCGCGGTCCAGCACGACGCGGCTTCCGTCCGGCAACCAGATATCGCCGGCGACGGCACCCTTTGCGAAAACGAGAGCTCCGACAGCGTTGCTCCGGCTGATATCGAGGAGCGCAGGATAACCGCGCTCGTGACTGCTCAGGTCGTCGGAGGAGAAGCCGACGCAGCCCGTCCCGCCGTGATTGTGGATAGCGAGATAGACGAGGCGCTCGTCGCGGCAGTTCACTATGTGGCGCTGAATGAACTGTGCCTTCAGCATGCGGTAGCCACGTTTGCCCGGCACATAGTCGACGCCGTCTTCAGCGAGGAATACGTCACGCGCCAGAAGACGAACCGATCTGTCGGCAAGTTTGTGCAAGCCCGCCACCATGACAGCGCCGTGTTCGTCGCCGTCACCGGGAAACAGGTGACGCTCCAGCGGTTCGAACAGAGATTCAGGAATGGTCAGCGACCAGCGGCTGCTCATCGGGACCTCAACCACTGGATTACCTTCAGAAGTTTGTGCAGCGGCGTCTCGAGCCCGGCCGTGTCCTTGCGATTGGATCGGCGCGAGACCTGCACGGCCGCCCGGGACGGCATAGAGCCTGGCATCTTCAGGGCGTTGGGCGCTGGAAAATTGTGGCCGGTGGAAAGGCCCTCGCCGAGCGATCCGCCATCCGCGCGCACAAGGTCCGATCTTACGAAATGCGGATAGACATCGGCATAAGGACAGGTCGACGGGATATGGAAACCGACCCAGCTGTCCTCTTGCGCGAAGGGTGCCCCGAGCGGGACGCCCTCCACGATGACGTAGGCGCCGCCGTCGCGGTCGGCGGCGACTAGCACACCGTCCGCACCGTACTGGGCACGGACGGCTTCGATAGCCTTTTCGACAGCGGGGCTCATGAGAGGCTCCTAGCTGTTGTCGTCGTCGGCGATGGCGATATAGCGCTGGCCAGGCTTGACGCGGATGCGATCGCGGTCGCCGACGATGTGGCCCTGGCCGGGGCCAGTCTCGATGCTCAGGACGAAGTCGAGCTGGATGGCCACGCCATCGTCGATGGCCGCCTGCTTGATCTCTAGTCCTGTCCGCACGCCCCGGTGCAACGTCACCGGCTTCTCATTGACGAAGATTTCGGTCTCAAGCGGGCGCGGTCGGAGCTTAAAGATTTCGACGCCCTGGCCGCTGAGGTCGACGATGTCGTCGTCGTCGAGTTCGCGGTCCGGCTGCTCGGTCCGCTCAAGGACAACGATAAGGCCGTCGTCGGGCCGACTGGCCAGCGCCTTGATCGTGGCCGCGGAGATCGGGGCGCACGGCCATTCGAGCCGCAGCCCCTCAACTTCGAGGCGGAAGCTGCGGTCGCTTTCGGCGACAATGAACCTCTCGACGCCGCGCGCGACGATATCGGTCAGTTCCTCAAGGCGCAGTTCCTCCAGGGCGCCGTCAGGCAGCCACTGGAGGACGATGAAGCCGGTCGGATCACGATGACCGGCGGCAGCGATAATCTGACGGCCCGACGGCATCGGGTCGCGCAACACGTGACGCGTGAAGACAAGGTCCGGACCGGCGATCTCGACGGGCCATTTCTGGCCACGGGCGGTATCGGCAGAGCCGAAGTCATTTTCCAGAATAGACATGAGACAATGCTCCTTACCGAAGGTGTTGACCGCCGATTCGCGACGTGCGACCGTGGATCACATGTAAGACAGCATGGAATCATTTGGATCGAAAGTCAATCAATGTCTTACTTATGATCCATGGAGGAGCCAATGACATGTTAACGCTGGAGAATTTCGGCCTGCGCGTTAAAGAAAAACGCGGCAAGCAGGGCATTCGGGCGGCAGCGAAAGAAATAGGAATCAGTCACGCGACGCTTTCGCGAGTCGAGCGTGGTTTTATGCCAGACTTAGCGAACTACCGGCGGATATGCCGGTGGCTCGGAATCAATGTCGAGGACGTAGTGGGCGTCGGTGGCGCGCCAGCATCCAAGGCGCGCGTCCATTTCAGGAAGAAGGCGACTGTCAGCGCGACGACAGCGCAGAATCTCGCGCAGATGATACTAATCGCCCAAGCGGCAATGGCGGACCTGCGGCAGAGTAAGGAATAGCCGTGTCTCAGCTGCGTCGTGGATTCAAGACCTGGTGCGAGAATGCTGCGGTTAGTTATCGCCGCGATCTCGGTCTCGGCCGCGCGGCACCGCTCAATCCGCAAGACCTCGCCCGCCACCTCGGTATCGTCGTGTGGAAGCCGGAAGAAATCCCCGGGATGAAAAAGGATGTGCTCACGCACTTGACGGTCACTGATTCAGACAGCTGGGATGCAGTGACGATCCAGGCGGACGGTGTCACAGCCGTCATCCTCAACAGCACCCCGGACATCGGCCGTCGTAACAACTCGTTGGCGCATGAGCTCTCCCACATAATTCTCGAACACGAACCCGCCCATGTCTTCCATACGCCGGACGGACACATGATGATGAACGAGTACAACTCGGTGCATGAAGAAGAAGCAAACTGCCTCGCCGGAGCATTACTGCTGCCGCGCGAGGCTTTGCTCCAAACAATCCGTATTGGTGGCCTGACCGAGACCGCCATGGCGCGCCATTTCGGTGTCAGTCCGGCACTGCTGCGCATGCGCCGCAACACCACGGGCGTCGATCGTCAGCTTGCTTATAGCCGTGGCTGATCGACATTGAAGCTACAGCGGACCGCCACGTGAGTTTGCCTGCCGGTGAGTGCGTTGACCTAAGTGAGAGGGGACGGGAGGCGTATGGGTGGTCGTTCTTCTGCCCCATGGTTTGGACGCTCGCCTTGCGAGGAGGTTTACCTGCGGCCACGCAAGGCATTGGGTCTGGCGACCGCTCGGCGTTCTCAGTTCTTGCGGAATGGCAATCCGGAGATATTTCAGAATTTCTACGCCGAACTTTATCGGCTGTTAAATAACTAACTTAAGCTGGACGTCCACTATCCTCGCTCCGCGCCTAGCAGCAAACCGTTAGCTCCCGGCACCCTATCCGTCGTTTCAATGAGGGTAGGAAGCCTATTCGAGAGCAGACATTGCCCTCGTCTTCAACGGGTCAATTGCAGACGTTTCTAGCAAGCTGCGAGCAAACGGGTCGTGACACCAATAACAACGTGATGATCTTCACAGTGCGGCTAGCGAGTGTCGCGCGTAAGGCTCCTCCAAAAACTTCAGAAAACAAGCAGGCTTCAACCTCACGCAACTACGCTTCTAAGCAGTCGATGTTGCAAAGTTTGCGGCCAAGAACCTCCAGACGCTTTGAAGCTATGACGAATTACGCCCCACTTAGATCTGGGATGCTTCCACGCAAAAATCAGACAGCCAGCCAAGAAAAACAAAATCCCGCCAACTCATTGAGTTGACGGGATTACTTGGTTGCGGGGGTAGGATTTGAACCTACGACCTTCAGGTTATGAGCCTGACGAGCTACCGGGCTGCTCCACCCCGCGTTAAGCTTCTGCTCGCCTCCAAATCATGCCGGAAACACCCGTCGACGCCTAGGCGCCGATCAATTCTCGTCCGGTAAATGACTGAGAAGACAGCTCGGGCGAATGCCCTAGCGTGAACACATGTATCAATCTACATGCGCTTTGGAAAGGGCTACAGCTGACATTTCCCGATTTTTATGAGTCCGGAAGTCAGCCCATTTTCAATTCGATTGGCTTTCTCGGATGATACAAATCAACTTTGTTTACGCGTAAGCTAGAGCCATGAGATTATGCCATGGCCTGCTGCCGGTTTCGTCGACACCGAGATAAGGTGTTTAACGGAACTGGAGAGTTGGAATGCAGAGAAGGAAGTTCA